>JAFRXJ010000030.1 GCA_017441525.1 Acholeplasmatales bacterium
ATTTTCAGATGTCTTACCAGTAATACCAGTTGCCTTAACTGTATCATTTGCTGTATACCATGCAAATGTAGTTGAGAATGCAGTAGTTGCTACAGCTGCTAAAGCTGCACATGATAGAATTAATTTGTTTCTTAATTTCATAATTTTTTCTCCTTTGTTTTTTTTCTTTTATATGCCTTTAAATCAGAGCCATCAATTTGATTTATTGGCTAGCTGATTTTTGATTGGAATCATAACCAAAATTTTTTTGTATCGTATTAATCAACTTTTATTGAGTTGAATAATAGCCTTGCGTTAATTGGATTTACTTCTTTTTCTTCGATTCCTGAGATTACATAATATGTTGTGTTAGGGTTAAATCCGTCTATTAATGCCCTTGTGTATACGTATCGACTCTCTTCTGTTCCATCGCCTGATCTTGTATAATATGTAGCCTCTTCATCGTACTCTCCTGTATATTCTTCATATGTATTATCATAATATCCAGGAAGACCATCGAAGCAATCTCCGTCCCAACCTTCAATCCAGAATCTAAATCCTACTTTAGTTACATATCCAGATTTAATGGTTGCTATTACATCTTTTCTATTCTCGCCATCTTCATTTACTAAACTTCTGATTGTTGATGGTAAATCAGTTGAATAGTTTGGCAATCTAGAATCTAATTTATCTTCTGTCTTAACATTATTATAATAAGTGTACATCGCATTATAATTACAATTATATAATCTATTTAATAGCGAATCATCACCATTATAATTTGTTGCGAAGCTTCCTAAATCGTAAGCACTATTAGAAGATAATTCATAAATTAATGCATTTCCTTTTGGTTTATCTGAAACACCAATATTCACATCTTCTATTTCTGTGTAATATATTGTTCCTTCTTCAAATTCAGTTATTTCAGCTAGAGTGTATATATATGGGCTTTCTTCTGTTCCCAAACCACCTCTAGTATAATATGTTTCTTCTGAATTGAATGGTGCATCAGAATCTACCATTTGATATTTTTGTAAATATCCTAAGTTTTGTGCACTAAGTCTACTAGCATTTGCTGTGTATACTTTAACTGTATCGCCTTTAGCATATGTAATCTTGTGATCTTCTGCTGTGGCATCCCATACTGTCATCGGAGCTGCTAGCTTAACATTTGTTGCTTTATCACTCCATACCTCAGTTTTATACACATTGTTATGTGCATCTACTTTAGTATTACCTTCATTGCCAAGGCCATCAAGGTAAATTTGGTATGTCTTATTTTCTTCTTCAGTTTCAGCAACTGTTTTGAAATACAAATTGAAGTATACATATTTTGTACTATAATCATTTGCTTCATTGATGACACCACCACTTAAGCCTTTCATAACCTTTCCATCATATGATGTTACAGGCTCTAAAGCTAAAGCTTTAAGATAAGCATCTTGTAATCCAGAATCATTTAATTTGATATTACCATTTCTCTTATCTATTAGCTTGCCATCTTCAGCAAATTCATAGTCATTTGGATTCTTACCAACTATCATTGCTTTTATCATATCATTAGTTGTTAATTTATGTTTGAAATTATTACCATCTACTGATACTAAGAAGCCATCTGTAGTTGAAGCATTGAACTCAAATTCTTCAGCGAATGCTGCATTTCCAAGTTTATACCAAGCGAAGGTAGTAGCCGCTAATGCTATTGCTACAAATCCTGTAGATACAGCGCCAAGTATAAGCTTTCTCATAATCTTCAACGGCTAAAACCCCCTTTAAGAATTTTTTTCTTATTTTAAGTTAATCTACTATTAACCTTGAATGAAAGATTACATTTCATTGTTTCTAATCCAGATACTCCTGCAAAATAATCTGCATCATATCCTTCTAGCCAGAATCTAAATGTCACTTTGTGTGCCTTAAGACCACTATCTAGTTTAGTAACCTTTTGAGTATCGGCTAATGTATTATAGATTATTCCATCATCATATAATTCCTTAAGCTTTACGTAGTTTAATAATTTAACATCATCACTACCAGCACCAAGGCTTTGATAATAAGTCCACATAGCATTGTAATTAGAATTATATAATCTATTTAATTCTTGATCATCACCATTATATGTTGTTGCGTAACTTCCTAAGTTATCTTCATTTGCTATTTCATATATTCTAGCCTGTGTATCAACTCCTTCATACATTACAGGTCTATTATCAGCTATATCAAGCATATCTGAAGTAGTAAATGAATTATCACCATCTAGTGTATAATCCATTTTTTTAGGATCTTTACCAGAACCTGACTCAGGTTTACGAGTTACTGTGATTTCTCCATTATCTTTCTTTGAAAATCTAATGGCATTTGAAATATTTACATCTACCTTATCTTTAGCTTTCAAATTAACTTCTTCGTAATCTGGAGTTAAGTAAGATAGTGTGTTGTATAACTTAACTTTCTGAGAATTAGATATAATCTTTGTCGGATTCATTTCTTCAGAATAGCTTGTTACGCCATCTTCTTCTTTTTTACTGTCTCCGTAAGGATTATATGTTGTATCATCAGATAAGTATATACCAAAGTGTTGATTATCAGTTGATTCATCTGAATCTGTCTTGAAATATAAATCAAATTCAAGATATTTTGAATTATCAGTGATTGGATCACCATATTCATTATATAGACTAAAACCATCACAAGTTATTGTATCATCTTCATTGACTTTCATTGTAGTGGCTAAATCTAATTTGATTAAATCTTTTATTAATTGGTTTTTTTCTGCATCCTCAATTAATTTATATTTATATTGAGTATCATTTATTTTAGTTTTTTCAAATAGTTGATCTTTATAAATTATATATTTTTGAGGATCATGCTTATGAAGGATTGCTGAAGCCATTTGGCCACTTGTTAAGGTATCAGTGAAGAAAGCTGAATTTGTACCATCAACTGCTACCTTAAATCCTAATCCTGAAATTACTTTGAATTCAAGATTGTTGATGTAAGCATTTGAACCAATTCTAAACCATGCATATGTAGTTGTTGTTAAAGTTAATGCTACTGCACCAACTGCGAATGCACCTAAGAAAAGCTTTCTTGCTTTCATTGACACCCTCCTTCGCTAATTTTTATTTGGGTAATACTAAGATACTACATCTGCTTCTAACTGAAATCTAGCTGACTTACCTAAGATGTTTTCGTTACATTCAGGATCGTCTCCTTCTAACCAGAATAGAATTGTATATCTAACATAATTGCTTCCGGCATTACCAGAAATAACTATGTTTTCATTTACTGTATTTGTATCAAATATTGTTGAATCACCATCATCAAAATATTTACGAGCATTTCTACTATCAATCATTGAGTATGCTGTATATGTTGTTGAGATTGTATCTGTCTTTTGGTAAACTCTAAAGTTTTGAACACCATCAGATGTATAATAAGTCATAACTCTTATCGCATCACTTAAACCATCATCTTTAGACATTGTAAGTTTTAATCTTACTGTAACATCTTGGAAGTTTGATGTTGTATTCATAATGTAAAATGAATAACCATATGTTTTTTCTAGGTTGATATCACCAGGTGTTGCATTGTGTAGGTCATCGATTGCTGCAAATGACTTACCATTCTTTTCTGCAAATAAGTAAGTTGGTGATGTTTGGTCGAAATCATCAATTGCTTTTGCATCATAACCTGTTGTATATTCTTTTTCATTTGCTGGATCTAGAGCTAATGCGATACTCTTTAAGGCATCACCATTTTGAACTCTAATTGTGAAGTATCCAGATTCTTTTCCTAGAATCATTGCTATTGCTATTAATGCGGCTGTAACGAATAATGCGAATAACAGTCCGAATTTGAATACCTTATTATGGAAAAGAGATACAATTGTTTTCATTTATCCGTTCCACCCCTTCTTAAGAATTTTAATCGTTTACTAAAATCAAAAAAGCTGCCACAGATCCCAATATTGTGGCAACTGGCTATCCACGTGGGACCCTTTAGCTTTGCGTCGCTAGATTACTCTAGTTTTGCTTTTTACACCATTATTATAATTTTGAAACGATAAAAAATCAAATTCATACTTACACGATTTTAAACTAATTTTACACAATAGTCACAAAAAAGGCTATTTTTATCATTTTTATGTAATTTCGTCTACGTTGTGTTAATGTTATTCTATCATTTTTAATGATAGTAATCAATATCTATATTAGCTTTTTATTATTTAATATTAAAAATATTAAAAATAAATGTTATTTTAACCATATTAAAAAGCTCCCGAAGGAGCTAATTATTAATTATTGTCATCATCACTAATAGATACTATACCTAAATCTATCAACGACATAAATAGAAGCGATAATGTTACATATACCTTATTTTTATTGAAATATTTTTCTTGGTAACAAAATATTTCCTCATTTTCTTTTTTAAAGTTATCTAGCCATGAAGGCCTAAAATCTTGTTTCAAAATCAATTCAACTTTTTTAATTACATCCATAGTGCCTTCGCTTATGTTATCTATAGTTAACTCTTTTCTAACTTGGTTTAAATACAACTTAATATTTTCACCGTTCTCAAACTCAGTACTATCATTAAAACAGTTAAGGTAAAAAGCCTCTGCCGATGGATAGCTTAGTAGAAATAAACCGTTTCTTGTTTCACCATTATCTCTAGAATTTGAAAACTTTTGAATATTCTTTAAGATTGGTGTTGGCCTATTAGATTCTCTATCTCTATCAAAAATAAGATATAATGTAGAATTATCAACATCTAATTCATATTTATTTAATTCATTAAAAATGCAATCAAAATAGTCATCATTAATATTTAAATTTTTAATTGTTGGATTTTTAGCGGGTACAATAAAAATCCTTGAATATTTATTTTTTGTGCTTATGAACTCAGTAACCACATTATTATTTTTGTTGTATGAATATACCTCATAATTTAGGATATCATGAAAAATTTCCTTTAATAATTCTGGTTCGAAAACATTTCCTTCTACAACATAAATAACTTTTCCTATATTTTTGTCAGGATTAATGGTTACCTTCATATAACGGAATACCTCCAAAAACACCTGATAAATACATTTTTTCTAAATTTTGAGATTCTCTTGGTTTCTCATCAGAAAACTTTTTAACAAAACTTCCCTCTCTATCAAAATCAACAGAATAAATTTGATCTGGTCTTAAAATACTTGTTGACAATAGATTTGTAGAGTGTGAAACAAAAATCAACTGAGCATTCTTAGAATATTTATAAAAATATTTGATTAATAATGCTTCTAAGTTATTATGAAGTCCACTACTAAATTCATCAATTGCCAAAATACCACCATTTTTAACAACGGTTAAAAAAGCTGGTAAAATACTTAATAAAACCTTATTTCCATACGACTCCATAAAAAAAGGAATATCTTCTAATTCAGTTCTCACAAATCTAATATCTGTCATTGGAGATGGGAAAATACCATTAGGTTTATTATATTTAATTTTGTATGGGAAATTAAACTCCTTAAAGAAATCATTAATTTCATCTGTTCCATTTTCATTTAAGTATGATAATAACTCTAATTCTTTAACTTTACTAGCATCGAAAAAGACTAATTGACCAATTTGTCTTACAGGATTTAAAAAAACTGATTTTTTTAAATATTCAAAACAATTCTTTAAATTTGGATACTCGACAAACCCAGTATTAAAATAAATTTTCTTTAAAAAAAGAGTATTTTCATCAACACTTTGATTATCATAATCCTTATTTTCAGTTAAAAATGATTCAGCAGAATTTGATAATCTTGTTAACATTGTTTTGTTATTAATTTTTAATGTTTCCTTTGTAATTTTTCCTTTTCTACTAATTTCAAAATAATAAACAATCGTATCAGACGCTTCTTTAAATGTGTATTCGAAATACATTACTCTCTCTTTGTTGAAAATAGTTATAAGAGTTGGATCGATTGCGTTATTTTTAAAAAACAAATCCAATAAAATAGTTATAGCGTTTAAAGCATTTGTCTTACCTGATGCATTCGAACCATAAAAACAACATCCTTTTAAAATATCATCTTTGACATTAGTATCTTCTAATATCATCGATTTAGATGCCTCAAACGAGATTATAGTTTCTTTAGTAAATGATTTAAAATTTTTAAATCTTACTTTTGTTAACATATAGAACACCCCACTATTCAAATTATATGATAAAAAAATTCAGTTGTAAATATGTCAAATGTAATTTTTTTACACTTATTTGATTTGGAGAAGAAAATAAAAAGCTCCCGAAGGAGCTAATTATTAATTATTGTCATCTAAGAAATCTTCGAAGCCATTATCTTCTGATACTTCTTCTTCAAAAGTTTCTTCTGTATTTGACATATTAGATTGAACTGTTTGATTTAAGAATTCTTCTGCAGATAATTCATCTTCATCAGCTGTAGTTTGTTGTTTATCAGCACCAACCATACGCATGATTTTTTCTGTATCTTCGATATTTGTAACGTCTTCAAGGATAACCTTGTATTGATGTTTCTCTAGATATTCATTAAATGCTTCACTACTCATAGGCTTACCAAATAAGTAACCTTGCTCTAGGAATACATTTTGATCCTTAACATACTTAGCGATTTCAGGAGTTTCGACACCCTCTGAAATTAATGTACGGTTATTTTCAGTAGCAAACTTAACTAGGATTTCAAGTAAACGTTCCTTCATGAAGTTGTTTTCAACATCCTTTAAGAAGTTTCTACCAAGCTTAATAACATCGACTGGAGCACGTTGGATAACTTGAACAGATTGACCATCAACCTCGAAACCATCGACAGCAATCTTGAAACCAAAGTCTCTTAACTTATATACGTTAGTTCTGATAACAGCGATCTTTTCTAGCATCATGAAATCAGAAATTTCTAGCATATAGTTTTCAGGCTTGGCATTTGCCTTATTAATAATATCAATAAATGTATTTGCTAGATCTGGATCTAGTAACTGCTTAGTTGATAAGTTAAGTGAGAATCTAAGTGGAATTTCTTGGAACTTAGATGCTAACATATCATGAGTCTTAATCATTTCTTGAAGACCCCATCTACCTACCCATGCGATATCTCCTGATTGCTCTAATACCTTTAAGAATGTTGCTGGAGATTGAACACCTTTTTCTGGGTGGTTCCAACGCATTAGACATTCGCAACCTTGGATTACATTATTCTCAAGATCAATAATTGGTTGATAATAAAGAGTAAACTCATCTCTTTGGATAGCACCCTTAACTTCTTGGAAGTATTCCATATTAGAAGTTTCTTCGTCACCAATAGATGCATAGAAGTCAGTAAACTTATTACCACCATCACGCTTAGATACGTATGTAGTTAATAATAAGTTATTATATAATGTTTCGAAAGTATCACCAGCAATTGGGTATGTTACGATACCAATTGAAGCAGATAATTTGATTTGCTCACCAACAAGAATTTGGTAAGGATTATTAATAACTTCATTAATTTGATTTGCTAATTTTTCAATTCTAGCTTTATTATCTTCATCTTTGATGAAAATTAAGAATTCGTCATTAACATAACGACATAGTGATGCCTTATATGGTAAAACTCTAATAATTCTAGTTGCAGTTTCTTTTAAGATTTGATCACAAGCTTCTCTACCGAATACTTCATTTAAATCTGCGAAACCATCAATATCTACATATAAAAGTGTTAATGCACCGAAACGGTCAACCTTTTTAATGTATTGAGCAATAGAATCTTCCATTTGCTTCTTTGTTATTGCATCTTCAATAATAACTTCAGACTCTTCTTTCTCTTTTTCCATATTTCTCTTAATTAACCAGAAAAATAAGAAACCAAGACCAACAGTAATTAGTAATGCAACAAACATTAATAGTATTGCAACACCATCAGGTATTTCATTGGCTAATATATACATAATAATATCCCCCTATCTCTTGTTGGCATATTTTTCAATTAATTCAACTGCTTCTTCATAAGGCATAGCCTTACCAATTAAATAACCTTGAATAATACGACAACCAAATTTCTTAATCATATCAGATTGAATTTGCGTTTCAACACCCTCACAAATAATACCTAATTGTAAAGATGTACCTAAATTACAAATTGTCTTAACGATAGCTTCACTAACCTTACTTGTCTCAATATGCTTAGTGAACTCTTTATCAATCTTAATAGTATCAACAGGTAAATCCTTTAAATATAACATAGATGAATAACCTGTACCAAAGTCATCAAGGTGGATTGAGAATCCTTTGTCCTTTAAGATCTTTAACTTTTCAGTAACTAGCTGGAAGTTACCCATTAATAATGTTTCTGTAATTTCTACGGCAACACTACCAGGATTTAAATCTAGCTTTTGGAATTCATCAATTAATTGTTGTACGAAACCTACCTGTAATAATTGTACTGGAGAAATATTAACAGATATGTGAATACCATATGGTTCAAGCTTCTTTGCAATCTTGAAGCTTTCTGTAATAACAAATCTACCGATATCTAGCATATGTCCTCTTTGTTCAGCTAATTCGATGAATATCTGAGGAGATTTATCCTTATATTTAGGATTATGCCATCTAATTAGTGCCTCAAATCCAGCAATTTGGTTAGATACAATATCAAATTGTGGTTGTAAATACATTTCAAATTCATGATTAACTAGACCAGTTTCAATATCCTTTTCCATTTCTTCTGTAGCAAGGATAACTGCGTCCATCTTAGGATCATAAACAACGTAATCTCTACCTGTTAAGTTCTTAATATTACGATAAGCTAAATCCATCTTAGTTCTAATGTCTGATAAAGTCATCTTCTTAGATTCATCCATTAAAACATCAGCTTCGTTAGAATGCTTATAGTTGTAAACAACTACTTTAGAATTAACATAAATATTGTTTTGCTTAATTGTAATAGGTCTTTGGAATACATCTAATGTCTTATTGATACTTTCGACAACAACATTAATATCTGTATTAGGATAAATAACCCAGAATTTAGCATCAGTTACTTGATAAATCTTTAAATCGCCATATTGCCCCTTTAAGATTCTCAAGAACTCATTTAATAATTCAATAAAGCTTGTTTGACCGAATACACCGATAATCTCTTCATATTTGAAAATATTATATTCAACGAACGCAATATCGTAACCTGCATTATTTTCAATAATGGATTCAAATTGGTTAGCCAACATAAAGCCATTATCTAGATTTGTATATTCGTTCTTACCACTCATGATTTCTAGATGCTTTCTTCTGTTGTAATCTTGAGTAATTTCAGTACCCATTAGATAATAGCTTCTAGAAATATATAATGGAGATAGATTTAAGTATTTTGTATTACCATCACTATCTGAAATTTCACATTCAAATGCTTTATTTTGATGAATTGTATTAATAATTGGTTCTTTTGTTTGAACATCGATAAAGTCGTCAACATTAAATAGTTTATTTACTCCGTAAACTTGTTTAAATGTTTGGTTTGTAAATATAACCTTACCAGCCTTATCAATACGAATAACGATAGCCTTTGTAGCCTCTGTTGAGTGACGGTCAGCTCTTAATAATTGTGATGCTCTTCTTGTACCTAAAATCATTAATACAAGCATCGCAATCATAACAAGTATTCCAGCAAAAAATAAAATTAATGCCTGTTGAATAACCCAAGATGAGCCTAATATAGCACTTGTTGTTGGAATAACAGTTGTAATATATGTATCATTTATAATTGTTCCATTATTTGTATAGAATTTAATATCTGGCATTTGGAATGCTGTAACAACACTTGATTTACCATTTACTTTATAAATTCTATTTAAAACCATTAGCTTTGAGCCATTGATTTCAATCTCTTTAAAATATGTTGTAAAATCTGTATCACCAACTAATGTTGCAGGCTTAATATCTGTACCTTGTGGTAAAGTTGAAGATGCATACATTAATAATTCTTCTTTTCCTTCAAATGCGAAAAGTAAATAATCATTAGCTTGAGAATCAGCATTTGAGAAAGGAACTGTAGTATCAGTTTCAATAATTGCTTCAGTTGTATCAGATGTTGTTTTTAATTTTGCTGAATCAACTAATCCAAATACCTGAGAAGCAGGAACTCTACATGTTAATTTAATCTTAGCTGCTTCAGTTGGAATTGTATCAGCACCATATAAGTTTTCAGCTGCAGCTTTTGTTATAGTCTTTTGGAAATAGAAATAATATCTTGTATCCTTGATATCATCGTTATTATATTTTACTGAGTTAAAATTTGAATCTCTAGATAATACAACCTTATTACCTTCGATACTAGTCATCTTATCGATTAAACTATATTGGAATTCACATACCTCAAAGATTTGTCCATTTCCAGCAGTTTCACCCTTAATGTAAATTTTAGACTTAGTATTATTTGAATAATCATTATCTCCGTAAATTCCATCAGTATCATCATTCATAAACTGATCATAATAACTATTTACAGTTTCTTGAACTAATGCAGCTCTACCTTCTGCAACCTCTTGAGCAATTGCTCTCATTGAGTTTTCTACCATACCATTTTTAATGGATAGATAATAACAGAACGAAATAGCAGCATATGAAATTATGATGATAATACTAGTAAGAATATACCATCTTAAGTCTCTTACTCTCATAATATCCTCCCTAAAAAGAAGCTAATTTTTATATCGTATGGCCGTAGCCCATCAATCATGTTTAATTAAAAAATACCGAATTTACACAAAAAGAGTATTTTAATGTATAATAATATTATAATATTATTGTTTACAACTGTCAACAAAAAGGCAAGAAACAAAAAAAGGGATTTAAAGTAAATCCCTATTTTTATTAATTATATCTTCTTAATTTCTGAAATTGGAAGCTCTAAGTTTGTAGCACGTCCTAAGATTTCAACTAATACAGTAACAGTCTCTTTTTCAGTGTTAACTGCAATAATTTCTGTAACAGTATCCTTAAATGAACCTGTTAATTCAACCTTATCTCCAACCTTAACATCAATCTTTGGTTTAGTAGCCATACCAAGTCTTCTTAAAATTCCATCCATTTCAGCAACTGGTACTGGAATTGGCTTAGTTCCTGATCCTGATGAACCTAAAAAACCTGTAACCTTTGGTGTATTTCTTACATTAAACCATAATTGTTCATCCATTTCGCCTTCAACTTCCATCTCAACGAATACATAACCAGGATAAAGCTTGTTAACTTTTACCTTTTTCTTACCCTTTTTATCAGTTACTTCTACAGATTCTTCTGGTACAAGTACTTGATAAATTTGGTCTTGCATATTTAAAGTTTCTCTTCTTCTTAATAAGTCATCCATTACTGAATTTTCATATCCAGAATATGTTGTTACAATATACCATCTTTTCATAATAATCTCCTCATTACTTTAGAATCAATCTTAAGATACCTGCAATTAAGCTATCGTATAAGATGAATAATAATACAAAAATTGCTATAAATAAGAATACTCTTATTGAATCTCCAACAAACTTAGGTAATGTTAACCAAGTTATCTTTCTAAACTCTGGGAAAGCTGGCTTGAAAAATGGATATAAAGAATATAATAGAGCAATTGCAGCAATACCAATTAATATCCATGCGAAAGCAACTGGATGTTCACCAATTAATGGGAATGAATCTCTAACAACAAGACTTCCTGATAAAATCATACCACCAAGTACCATTACAACAAGTGATACAAATACGAATAAATAATTTTCCCATTTGTGCTCTGTCTTTAGGTATTCAGCAATACGATAAAAGCCTAGAGTTTCTTGTTTTTCTTGCTTTTTCTCTATTTCTTTTCTAATTTTTCTTTCAACTTCATCACGTATTTGCTCATTAGAAGCTTCTTCGTTGTTTTCTGCTTCTACTAAATCCTTCTCTGAATCAGCCATATTAATTCTCCTTATCTAGTTTCCTTATGAATTGTATATTTATTGCATGTAGGACAAAACTTCTTCATTTCCAATCTCTCATTAGTTTTAGCCGGATTTTTAGTTGTTGTATAATTCCTACTTAAACATTCTTCACAAACTAATATTACCTTTTTTCTCATTATATCATTCCATTCTTTTTATATGATATTTATAATATTAATCCAAAATAAAAAACCTTTTATCCTAAGGTCTATGATTATTATAATTTAAATTATAATTAGTGTCAATAATGATTTTAATTTGTATATTAAAAAAACCTTTTTAAATCCTCTAACATCTTTTGATAAATGTAATATAACTTATTATATTCTATATTATTTTTGTCAGCAAAGTCCTTTAAAGGAATACCTCCAATAATACATTGGTCAAATAATTTAATCTTTAGTTCATCATCAAAAAAATATTTACCTTCAAGTCTTCTTTGTTTTTTCTTAGGAAAATAATCAATCAATATATCTTCACATAAAATATATTTAAATTTCATCTCAGACTGAATCAATTTTAAAAGTTTTCTTTTTAATATAATAGTGAAATATGAGAAAAAAGATACATTAGAATCTTCGTCATATCTATATATACATTCATATAAAATGATTCTTCCTTCTTGAATGTAATCTTCTTTTAATCCTTCATCGTAATGAATATATGATCCAACTACCTTAATAATGTATTTTTCATATTTTTCAAAAAAGAAATTAAGAGCCGATTCATTACCTTCCTTAATTAAATAAATTAATTCGTAATCATTATAATCCTTATAGTTAATATAATTATTCAATTTCCTTCTTTAAATCTTTTAGTACAATACCTGTTGATACTGAAGCGTTTAAGCTATTAACATGTCCTGTCATAGGTATAGTGATTAAAAAATCACTTTGTTTAACTAATGTCTTAGACATACCAAAGCCTTCCGACCCAATGATAACAGCTAAATTTAAAGACTTATCTATATCTTCTGTTTTAGTTGTTCCTTTAGCATCAGTGCCAAGTATCCAATAATTCTTTTCATGAAGTCTATTGATTTGAGTTAATAAGCTATTAACATATGCGATGTTTACATATTCAATAGCGCCAGTTGATACATGAGCTACAGTTTCTGTGATAAATGCTGATCTATTTTTAGGTAAAATAACTAAATCATAACTAAAAGCATCAACACTTCTTAATATAGCTCCTAGGTTGTGGGGATCTTGGATACCATCTAATATTAATATTCTTCCACCCTTATTTGGAATAATATCAATATATTCATCACCATAGATTTTATAGTCCTCTCTATAGGCTGCATAACCTTGATTAGATGGACCAAATTCTCTATCCATTTTATCCTTGCTTAAAAGAGTATAGGAATAATTGTTCTTATTTAAAATGTCAATAATATTCTTGTCTTTTTTAGCAATTGAATCTAATAAAAATACCTTAATTAATGGTGCTTTAGCTCTTATTGCTTCATAAAAACAATTCTTACCATAAATCTTTATCATAATAAAATCTCCAATAAATGAACTACCTAAATTATAACAATAATACTTTAAAAAATAAAGAAAAAAGACACATTACGTGTCTATTTTATTTTATATAGGCGCCTTAACCACATCACCCACACGCTTAAGGCTGCTACCTTCCGATCCTGACCTGGTTCACAGCAGACAATTGGCTAAGGACAATTAAAATTCTAGCATAGGAATTTTATATTTTCAAGTTAATTTTTCTTTTCTCTTAATTCTTTAAAAAAGTTTGAAATTAACTTACTACATTCTTCTTCTAATATAGAACCTCTTATATTAACCTTATGATTAAAATCAACATCAAATAACTTAATTATACTATCATGACATCCAAATCTATAATCCTTGGCTCCATATATAACATCTTTAATTCTAGATTGAATAATCGCACCAGAACACATTACACATGGTTCTAATGTTATATACATCTTGCATTCATCTAATCTCCATGAATTAAGCTTTTTAGAAGCTTTTCTTATCGCGATTATTTCAGCATGATCTGTCGCTTGATTATTTGATTCTCTTTTATTATATCCTCTAGCTATTATCTTATCATTTAAAACAATAACACAGCCTACTGGGATTTCATTAATTTTATATGCTTTCTTGGCTTCCTTTAAAGCCTCCCGCATATATTTAATATCAGCATCCATTAGATTTTTCATCGCCTTCTAGAACAATATGACAATCTCTACATCTTGCTTCATATGATTCCATTTCACCAACCAAAATAATTGGGTCATTATAATATGCTGGTTTTCCATCGATAATTCTTTGAGTTCTAGTAGCAACACCGCCACAGCATGTACAAATAGCTGTTAATTTAACTACTTCGTCAGCGATTGCTAAAATATTTCCAATTGAACCAAATGGCTCACCTCTGAAGTTAGTATCTAGACCTGCACAGATTACTCTATAGCCTTGATCAGCATATTGTTTTAAATATTTAACAAATGATTCATCAAAGAATTGTACTTCATCAATTACTATAGCTTGAGTGTTTTTCTTTAAATGTCTTTTAATTTCAGAACCATGTTCAATTGAGATTGCCTTCATTGATTTTTTATTATGAGATACAATCATACAATCACTATATCTATCATCAATAGTTGGCTTAAAAATTAAATAATTTTTGCCAGCCAATTCCATTCTTTTAATTCTTCTCATTAATTCTTCAGTTTTTCCGGCAAACATTGGGCCTGTAATACATTCAACCCAGCCCTTTTTGTTTTCATAATAGTTCATAAAAAATCCTCCCCATATATCGTTTAAATCTACGTTTTTATTATAACATAATAAAAAGTGAAAACATATATGAAAACAGCAAAGAAAGAAAAAAAGAATTCACATTTTTTGTGAACTCTTTAATAACTTAAATTACTTCTTTAAACCATAACGCTTGTTGAACTTTTCAACACGTCCATCAGCTTGAGTGAATGCTTGCTTACCAGTATAGAATGGATGGCAATTAGAGCATGTATCAATACGAATTTCGTTTAATACTGAACCTGTTTCAAATGTAGCGCCACATGTAGTACAAGTAACTGTAACCTTCTTGTAATTTGGATGAATATCCTTTTTCATGTTTTCCAACTCCTTCCGCCATGACTTAATGTCATAGAAAGTTTTTACTCGTTAATTATATCAAACGAAATAAAAGATATCAATACTTTTTTTAAAAAACTAACAATTATTTTTTTATTAATAAAAAGAGCCACGAAGGCTCTTAATTATTTCATTAAATTTCTAAAATATGGAACTGATGTTTTTAAATCATCACTACATTTAACTTCTAAGTTAACCCACATTTCTTCACCATGTGCTTTAGCATATTCATCATGCTTTTTAACAAGATTATATGCATAAACTTTATCCATAGTTCCTGTACCTAATGCTAAATGGCATCTCTTACCATCACCATCATGGAAATGTGATTCATAGAAATGTAGTGGATATTTATCACACCAATCATAGAATTTGCCAGATGATACATTTACATGTCCAACATCAATACAGAATTTAAAGTTGTTATCACACATATCCTTATATGTTCTTTCCATATAAGGTACAAGGCCTTCAGTTTGTTCAATAGTCATCATAATACCATGCTTATTGCAAATTTCTTCTGCCTTCTTTAAATTCTTTAATAATCTAGGAATGTAGTCTGCATAATCTTTTTCATAAATATAATTTTTTACTCCAGAAACAGTACAAACAGGACCAGGGATTGCATGGATATTCATGCTTCTAATATATCCTTCGCCAAGTGCACAATATCTTTCCATATGAATCAAATATGCTTCAGCAACTTCTTGATATGTACCAAAATCTGCTTCATCGTAGAAATGAAGTGTTGCCTTAATATTATATTTCTTTAATAGGTCAGCAACAGTTTTGGCTTCCATTTCTTTTCTACAATAACCAAAATTTAAATTTAGTTCTATGAAATCTAAATTTAATTCTTTAGCAAGCTTTAAATTATCCTCTATATTATCAAATTCAAATAATTGGGGCATTCCAAGCTTCATATTAGATCACTCTAACCCTTAAAACACCTTCAACAGAAGCTAAAGACTTAACATCTACATTCTTATTTAAATCTAGAACTGTATATGCAAATTCACCCTTAGATTGGCTAACTAATGATTCAATATTAGCACCCTTTGCAGAAATTTCAGAAGTGAATTTAGAAATAATACCAGGATTATTAGTATGGTTAATACATACTCTAGCACCAGTAGCTGGCTTAGCACCTGCGTCTACTGCTGGATAGTTAACTGAATTTCTAATGTTTCCATTTTCAATGAAATCCTTCAACTCTTCAACTGCCATAACTGCACAGTTATCTTCTGCTTCTTCAGTTGAAGCTCCTAAGTGAGGTAAAACAATTGTGTTAGGTAATTTAACAACATTTGCGTTAGCGAAATCTGTAACGAATTTCTTAACTTGACCATTCTTTAAAGCTTCTTCTAGATCTTTTTCGTTAACTAAAGTATCACGAGCGAAGTCTAGAACTACAACACCCTTAGATGCTGCATAGAATACTTCTTTATTTAACATACCCTTTGTTGTGTCCATTGCAGGAACGTGAACAGTGATGAAATCAGCATCCTTTGCTGCATCAGCAATCTTTTCAACAAAATTAACTTTCTTATTTAACTTTAATGCGTTCTTAATTGATAAATATGGGTCATAACCAACAACCTTCATACCTAAATCAACACATGCGTTAGCTACTAAAATACCGATAGCACCTAAACCTAATACTGCAATCTTCTTGCCATAGATTTCGTTACCAGCAAATGCCTTCTTAGCTTTTTCAGCATCTTTACCAACATTTGCGTTATCAGCATTTTCCTTAACCCACTCGTTACCACCAATGATGTCACGAGAAGCTAATAACATACCAGCTAATACTAATTCTTTAACAGCATTTGCGTTAGCACCTGGAGTGTTGAATACTACAACACCTTCTTTTGCATAGTCCTCAAGAGGAATGTTGTTAACACCAGCACCAGCTCTTGCTACTGCTAAAATGTTTGCATCTAACTTCATTTCATGCATATCTGCAGAACGAACTAAGATAGAATCAGCATCTTTAATATCTTCTACAATTGTATCAGGCTTCTTTAATGTGGCTAAAGCAACCTTAGAAATATTATTTAAACAATAAGCTTTCATTATTGTAAATTCTCCTTTTCGAATTTCTTCATGAATTCAACTAATGCTTCAACACCAGCTTTTGGCATAGCGTTATAGATTGAAGCACGCATACCACCAACTGTTCTGTGACCCTTTAAATTTTCTAATCCAGCCTTCTTAGACTCAGCTACGAACTTAGCTTCTAATTCAGCCTTCTTTTCAGGATCAGTAATAACAGCAGGATTTACGATGAATGGTACGTTCATTAAAGAACGAGAATTCTTTTCTACTGTACCAACAAATAATTTAGAATTATCTAAATAGTTATAAAGGATAGCGGCCTTTTCTTCATTTCTCTTCTTCATAGCTTCAAGACCACCATTCTTTAATAAGTACTTGAATACTAATCCGCAGATATAAATACACCAGCAGTTTGGAGTATTATATAAAGATTCAGCATCTGCATGAGTCTTATATTTTAACATTGTAGGTGTGAATGGTAATGTATCTTCAGTGATTAAATCTTCTCTAACGATAGCAACAACCATACCAGCTGGACCAACGTTCTTTTGAACACCAGCAAAGATTAGACCATATTTTGTAACATCAACTGGTTCACTTAAGAAACAAGATGATTGGTCAGCAACTAAAATCTTACCCTTAGTATTAGGTAATGTTTTAAACTTAGTACCATAAATTGTATTATTTTCACAGATATAAACATAGTCCATATCATCAGTAACTGCTAAATCAGAACAATCAGGAATATAAGAGAATGTCTTATCAGCTGATGATGCTAATTGAACAGCCTCACCATAGATACCAGCCTCTTGATAAGCTTTCTTAGCCCATTGACCAGTAACAATGAAACCAGCCTTCTTATTCTTCATAAGGTTCATTGGAACCATAGCGAATTGTTGGCTAGCACCACCTTGTAAGAATAATACCTTATAGTTATCAGGAATATTCATTAATTTTCTTAAATCAGCCTCAGCTTCTTTAATAATGTTATCAAACATTTTAGATCTGTGGCTCATTTCCATTACAGACATTCCACAGCCTTTGTAATCTAACATATCTTGTGCTGCTTCTTTTAATACTTCTTCAGGTAAAACAGCTGGACCTGCTGAAAAATTGTAAACACGACTCATTTTTTTCTTTTCTCCTTTTATTGTCAATTTTTTCAGATTAAGATATAAAAATAAAAGTCCCTTCTCATAGCAATGAAAAGGGACGAATTATCATAATCCGCGGTACCACCCTTAATTAGGTAACCTCACTCGAAATCCGATATCGGGGATTAGCCGGAATTCATTACATTCACCAAAGAGGTAGATTCAAAGGTTCAAATTATAAGGCTTCCACCAATGCCTTACTCTCTAGAAATTCAAAATCCTTTTATAGTCTCTTTATTGGCTCTATAAAAAATTTCTTTTATTATAATCTAAAATGATTTTAAATTCAATACTTTTTTATAATTATTTAATTATAATGTTACTAACTATTTAAATAAATCAGAATGAGAACCAACTCTATATATCGACTATCTCATAAATTAAGAGCCAATCAGACTCAATATGACATTCTCTTGTTCCTTCATATGAACCACTTAATTTATGATCGCAATATTTTTCATCTAGTTTCTCTCCATTTGCAATTTTTTCAATTATGTCAAATAATTTATCTAAATTTTTATTTTGCTTCTTGGCATTTTTTACATCTTTTTTAAACTGATTAGTAAATTTTATCTCATACTTCATTATAAGTCTAATGCCTTCCTTAAATCATCAACAGAATTATATCCTTTTGTATTCTTATCATTTGCGATTTTCTTACCTTCTTCAATTGCGGCAAGTGTTACATCATTTGGATTATCTATTTTTAAACTAAAAGGAATTCCATTTTCTCTTATTGTTGCTCTTAAGAACATATTAATTGCAGAAGTCATTGTTAATCCTAACTCAGAAAAAATCTTATCTGATTTTTCTTTTATTTCTTTATCAGTTCTAATGTTTAAATTTGTAGTCATAAACAGCGCCTCCTATTTCTATTCTTATTATATTCAATTATTCGTGCATTGTCAACACAATGTAATGCAGAAAGCAAAAAAGCACTCATATAGAATATGAATGCTAATTTATTATTGTTTTTCTATATCTGCATATAATCTATATGTTTTTCCATTATAATTAACATCTCCAGTTTCATTGGATACGTATAATTTATATAGAATACCTTCTTCGCCATCGTGATCAACTGACACAGAATAATAAGTGGATATCCTAATCCAGTCTTCCCCAGTGCCATCATAATAAATACTGATATTAATATTATTATAGTTATCATGTTCAAAAATGAAGGCTCTAGGTTCAATTAATTTAATGCTGTTTGGTATTACTATATTTTTGGCAACATTGATTTGGGCATAAAAAGCAGATCTTTCAATTGCAACAACTGGCTTATTATTGTATTCAGATGGTATTATAATTGTTTCACCAGAATTGTAAATTTTAGATACAGAATATCCAACACCATATATTTCAGAAAAACTAAATCCTACAAGTGATTCATCTATCGAATCTGTAGAATCTACATCATTTTGATTATTTATATTATCCTCAACTGATGTGTTTTTAGCACATCCCAAAAGAAAAAACATTAATCCTAAAACTAATCCAGATAAATAAACAAACCTTTTTTGTTCATAATACTCATCTCCTTATAAAATTTTTCATAGATTATTTATATACTAATTATAACTTTTTCCACAAATTATATCAATAACATGATAATATATAAAATTTAATAAGCAATTCATGAATGAATAAAAATAAAAAGAGGCGTAGCCTCTTAATATTAGTATAATTCAATATATCTCTTGATTTCCCAGTCTGTAACGCTTCTTCTGAAGTCATCCCATTCCTTCTTTTTAGCATCAATAAGCTTTTCAGTTACATTAGAACCTACTGCTTCTTGCATTAGCTTATCAGCAAGGAAGCCATCCATTGCTTCTTTAAGGTTTGCTGGTAAAGATTCAATGTGTTTTTTCTTTCTATTTTCTTCTGACATTGTATATAAATCATCATATACTGGATTAAAATGCTTGCAGTTATGATTAATACCATCAAGACCAGCTCTTAAGATACCAGCTATAGCTAAATATGGGTTAGCACTAACATCTACTGATCTAACCTCAGTTCTTGTAGCCATACCACGAGCCGCAGGGATACGAATCATTGTTGATCTATTTGAATCACTCCATGAAATATAGCAAGGTGCTTCAAATCCTGGAACAATTCTCTTATATGAATTAACTGTAGGATTTGTTAAGAAACAGAATCCCTTAGCATGAGTTAAAATACCATCAATCCAATCTAGAGCGATTTGTGATAGCTTATTATCTGTATTTGGATCAAAGAAAACATTCTTGTTATCAGTTGATAATAATGAACAGTTAACATGCATACCAGAACCGTTGATTCCTGCAACTGGCTTTGGCATGAATGTAGCATGTAAGCCATGACGTCTTGCGACATTCTTAACAACTAATTTAAATGTTTGAACATTATCACAAGCTTCTACTGCACTATCATACTTGAAATCAATTTCATGTTGTCCTGGAGCAGCCTCATGGTGAGATGCTTCAACACTGAAACCAATCTTTTGTAATTCTAATACGATATCACGTCTACAATCTACTGCACTATCGATAGGTGCTAAATCAAAATAGTCACCCTTATCATTGAACTTTAAAGAAGGCTTTCCTTCTTCATCTAATTTAAATAAGAAGAATTCAGGCTCAACACCACAGTTAAATGCCTTAAATCCTAATGAACGCATATATTCTACATTTCTCTTTAATACACCTCTTGGGTCTCCTTCAAATGGAACATGATTTCCATTCTCGCCTGGCTTATAAACATCACAAATAAATCTTGCTGCCTTACCATAACTTGAATCTTCCCAAGATAGAACAAGGAAGGTATCTAGATCTGGATGTAAGAACATATCTGCTTCATAAACTCTAGCAAATCCTTCAATAGATGAACCATCGAACATAATTGAGTTATTCATTGCATCTTCTAGTCTATCTGCAGGAATTTCAACGTTCTTTAACATACCATCCATATCAGTAAACATCATTCTTATATATTTAATATTTTGTTCTTCACAAATCTTTCTAATATCTTCTTTAGTATATTTCATATAAATACCAACCTTTCACATATTAAAATTATACAACATTATCTTAAAAAGTAAAGATAATCTTAGTCTTCAACACTAGACTCTTCAACTTTAATTACACTTGAATATCTTTCCTTATACCTAGTATCCACATATGTATAATTATATGTAATACTTCTAGTCAAATATAAATGAGCTATAAAGCCAGATAATACACCTGCCGCAATTGAAATAAATCCAATAATAGGCATATAATTCATTACAGTTGGAGTACCTGATATAATTATCAATGCCGCAAGCTGACCTGCAGTATGGAAAAACGCACCTGCAGCACTTGAACCAACTGCTGTAAATATTCTAATCTTTGAGAATAAAAACATTATTAATAAGCTTAGCATACCACCAGATAACGACATAAAAAATACTGGTGCTAAGAATGTTCCACGAAGTAATGAAACAATAAATATTCTCAAAAGATCTACAACTAAAGCTTCATAAAATTTAAATTCATAAACCATTATTAAAATAATTACATTGGCAAGACCTAGTCTTACACCTGGAATAAATACGGGGATAAATGATTCCATGTAATTTACGATAATTGCCATCGCTAGCATCATCGCTACAATCATTAATCTTTTTAATTGTTGATTCATAATTTATCTATCCTTATTATTATTTTATTAGGAAGACAAATAATTACATCCCCGACTTTTGATTTTTTACCTTCCTTTATACAATCATGATTAGGGCATTCATTTTCTTCTACCCAAATCTTATTGTCCTTAACAATAATAATCATTCTATATTCAAGCTTTTTACCATTTTCTAGGTTATATAATTCTATTTCCCTATCAACTGATAAATCTAACTCCATAATAACTTCATCATCATGAGTTATTACTGCCTTTCTATTTTTATTGTTAGCAGTTATACTCCAGACAACAAGCCATGAAACTAAAGAAATAACAAGAATAGATATTAATAAAATATCGAATCTAAACTTCTTCAATTTCACCATCTACCTTCTGATATATTATTTCATTATCTTTACAAGCAATTACTTGAATATCATTTTCATCAACAAATGATTTTAAAGTATCTAAATCCATTGCGAAAAGGGCAGTTGAATATGCATCCGCAATCATACTATCATTATTTATAATATTTACTGATTCATAATAATTAACAGGCTTTCCTGTAAATGGAGATAATATATGATGATATAAGACATCACCTATTACACATGATTGATATTTAGGAGATGATGTACCAATTGATATATCATTTACATTAATTATTCCATATAAAGAATCGTCAAAAGGTTTAGAAAGACCTACTTTATATCCTTTCTCTCTAGTACCAACTAAAATGTTACTTTCTCCTGCATTAATTATGTAATTTTTAATCTTATTTTCAACTAAATATTGATGAACCAATTCAGTTGCATACCCTTTAGCGATACCTCCTAAATCAACATCAGCATCACCTGTAATTCTTATCTTGTTACCTTCGATAACAATTTCAGAATTATTCATTATTTCTAATTCTTCTAATACTGTTGCATCATCAACTATTTGTTTATTTTTAATTGAGTTTTTCCATAATTTAGATAATCTTCCAATTAAAGGATTATAATAACCATTTGTGCTTTCTTTAACTGAAATTGAAGCCTCTATTAATGCCTTTAGTGAATCATCTAAATCAATTTCTCTATTATCATTTAAATCTTTAACGCTTTTACCATCATGTGATTGATAATTATCAGAATATTTATCTACTTCTTTAAAAATATTCTTTATTTCCTTTAATTGTTTTTTACCATTCGCTGATGATTTAAAACTGATTTCAATTTGTGTATCTAATGATATAAAAACGTCATTATACGTAATATTTAAGGCGCAGCCTGTAAGGATAAATACAAGACTTGAAATCAGCAAAAAAATGTTTAATTTTTTCATAATAATTGCCTCTTATTATTCAGTTTTTTCTTTTTCCTTAGGCTCTTTGATATCGTCTTTTTTATCTTTCTTTATATATTCATATATAGAAGTAAAAATAGGCTTATCAAAAATCTTAAATTCCTTAAATATAATCATTATAATTATTGATATTGATGTAGCAAATATACCATTTAATAATCCGCCCATAATATCAGTAATATAATGAACACCAAAAACTAATCTCGTTGTAGGAACTAATATTATTAAAATAGCACATAATACATATCCTACAATTTTAATAACTTTTTTATAATTTGAATCATATAAGAAATACGCTATAAACATGAACATAAAACTAGCTGATGTCGCATGGCCAGATGGGAAGCTATAATCATTTTCTGCTATCCATCTTAGGGCTTCAGTTGGTCTTTCTCTTTGATAAATATCTTTTAATGCATAATTAATTAATATCATTAATAAGGCTCCTATTATATATGATATTGCCTTATTATCAAACTTAGTTAATAATATAATTAAAATACCTATAATTATTACTGCATATGCACTAGCTAGCTTTGTTAAGATAAGGTTAAAATAATATAAGAAACCATCCTTATTACCTCTTATATTATAGAAAAAATCTCTACAAGATATATCTAATTTAGTTGGAGTAGTAATATCATTATTAACTATAGCTGCAAGAATGATAAATAATATTATTGATATTATAGCAATGCTAGAAAAAATGATTAATTTTTTCTTCATGTTTTCATCTCACATTCATTTAAAATCAGCCCCTTTAAGGAGCTGATTTTTATAATCTTACTGATTCTTCGTTTGATAATTTACGCTTTTGATCTTCGTTAATTAATTCTTGAATAACTAGATCTAGCTTTCCTTCAATTACTGCATCTAGACGGTTAATTGTAAAACCAATACGATGGTCAGTAACTCTATTTTGTGGATAATTGTAAGTTCTGATCTTTTCAGCTCTTTCACCAGAACCTACTAAAGATTGACGAACTGCGCCTTCTTTTGCTTCTCTTTCAGCATCTCTTTGAGCTTTTAGCTTAGTCTTTAATAGTCTTAGGGCTGTAGCTTTATTTTCATGCTGAGATCTTGCAATTTGGCAAGCTACGAAATCACCAGTAGGAATATATGTAACTCTTACTGCTGAATATGTTGTATTAACACCTTGTCCACCAGGTCCTGATGAACAGAATGTATCAATTCTTAAATCCTTTTCTGCAAGTTCAATATCATCGTCATCTGTAGCTTCAGGTGAAACTAATACTGTTGCGATTGATGTTTGAATTCTACCATTTGATTCAGTTACTGGAATTCTTTGAACTCTATGTCCACCAGATTCATATTTCATGAATGAATATACCATTTCACCTGAAATAGAGAATGATATATTTGAATATCCTCCAGCTGTACCAGGTGTTGCATCATCGACTTGGATTTTCCAACCCTTAGATTCAGCGTAATGTTGATACATTCTAAATAAATCTCCAGCAAAGATATTTGCTTCATCACCACCAACTGCACCCTTAATTTCAACTAATACGTTTCTTTCATCATTAGGGTCTTTTGGAAGTAATAATACTTTTATTTCATCAGCTAATTCATCTAATCTTTTGTTGGCTTCAGCTAATTCTTCTTCAGCCATCATTGCGATTTCAGCATCATCTGATTTCTTCATTTCTCTTAAATCAGGAATTGAAGCCTCAAGCTTTTGTTGTTCATGAAATAATGTAACAACCTTTTCAAGACTCTTTTGTTCCTTAGAAAGTTCTGTTAATTTCTTAACATCACTTGCAATTTCTGGACTAGATAATAATTCGTTAATTTCATTATATCTAGCTTCCATAAGTTTTAATCTATCAAGCATACAAAATTAATCCTCTTTTTTCTCTCTAAATTTCTGGTATTCCCCCTGGAACATAAATGGTATACCATCAGATTCAGTAGTTGAACCAGAACGGTTTTTAGCAACAATTAAATCAGCCTCGCCTCTTCTTTCAGAAGCTTTATTATAATAATCATCACGGTATAAGAACATAACGATATCGGCATCCTGTTCGATAGAACCTGATGATCTTAAGTCGGCCATACCAGGGTGCTTATCCTCACGCTTTTCAACGTCTCTTGAAAGCTGTGAAAGGGCAACTACTGGCACTTCTAATTCACGTGCTAATAACTTAAGACTTCTAGAAATCTTAGTAATCTTATCATATTCTGTTACTTTAGCATTTGCTTCTCCAGCAATTAGCTGTAAGTAATCAATAACTATAAAATCTAATCCTTCATCCATTTTTAATTTACGACATTTTGAACGAATAGATTGAATAGATGTATCAGATGCATCATCAAAATAAATATTTAAATTAGATAATTCATTTACTGCAGTATTAAATCTAATCCATTCAGATTGATGAATACGTCCACTTTTAATATCTTTTAGTTTTATTTGACTCTTAGAAGCAATCATTCTTTCTACTAATTGCTCATCTGACATTTCTAGGTTAAATACAGCAACTCTAGCTTGTCCACCTTTGTTGTATAATGCAATATTGTGAGCAAGATTTAGGGCAAATGCTGATTTACCCATTGCAGGACGAGCAGCTAAAATAATCAACGCACCATTTTGGAAGCCTTGTGTAATTTTATTTAATTCACCAAAGCCTGTATCAAGGCCAATAATTTCAGTGTTTTTAGTCGCATTTTTAGTAGTTTCGTCTAATACTCTTTGAGCTACCTCATTCATTTTTCTAAATGATGTAGTTCTTTTGTTTTGTTGAAGATTGAATATAGTTTTTTCAACATATTCTAAATAATCTTCAGCAGAAACTTGAGTGTTATATCCCTCTTGAGACAAAGTATTAAATTTTTCAATGGCATTTCTTCTAAAAGATGCATCCTGAATTAATTCAACATAAGTATCTATATTATCAATTGAATATACATGCTCAGCAAGTGAAACAATATAAATTGAACCACCAGCTTGATCTAATTGATTAGCTGTTTCAAGATAGCTTAAGACAGTTGTTGGGTCAACTGTCTTTCTTTCGTTAGCTAATTCTTGCATAGCTTTATAAATAATTTTATGTTTTGAATCATAGAAGTCATCACAATTTAGCATATCAATTACTTGAATTAATACGCCTTGATCCATAAAAATGCCGCCTAAAACTGCCTTTTCTGCCTCTAATTCACTTGGAATCTTTATAGGTGCATTCATAATCTCACTCCTTGAATCTAACTATTTCTTTTCTTCAACCTTTATTTCAAATGTTGCGATAATATCAGTATCAATTTTTACAGTTGCAGTAAAAATACCGATTGAGTTAATATCACCAGGTAATTCAACCTTCTTCTTATCTAGATGAATTCCTGTTTGTGCTTCAAATTCATCACATACAAGCTTAGTTGTGATATGACCAAAGTTTTTACCACCTTGACCAATCTTTAATTTAATTGAAATTGATTTACCATTAATTTCATCTCTAAGCTTCTTTAAAACCTTTTTCTTATTCTCGGCTTCCTTCTTTTGATCAGCCTTTTGTTTTTCAAAGATTTGTAGGTTTTCTTCAGATGCAGCTAAGCCCATCTTGTTAGAAATTAGATAATTACCATAACCAGTGGCTACATCGATAATATCATCTTTCTTACCTTTACCTTTAACGTCTTGTGTTAAGATAACCTTCATAACACTTCCGCCTCCTTCAACATATTCAAGTCTTAAAATCTCAATTAACTGTTTGCTTACAGAATCGATATTTACAGTCTTGCCATCATCCTTTTGTTTAACTTGTGTGGCAGCACTATTAAAGTGTCCTCCACCGCCCATTGATTCCATAATCATTTGAACATTGATATTGTTTCCTAAGCTTCTTGCTGAAACACCAACTGTTGTTTCATCTAATCTACCAATAACGAACGATGCTTGAACACCATTAATTGTAAGTAGTCTATCAGCAATCTTAGCAAGTAATGTTCTATCAGAAATCATTTGTTTATCATCTAATCTTACGATACCGAACTTTTCACCATATACTTCAGCACCAGTAATTGCTTCAGCAATGAACTTTTCACTATCTAATGGCTCTTGTAATAATCTTCTTACGAAAATCATATCAGCACCCATACCTCTTAATGTTGCTGCAGCTTCGAATGTTCTTATACCAGAACGCATTGTAAAGTTATTAGTATCTACTATAATACCTGATAACATAATTGAAGCTTCAAGTGCTGATACTGAAATATCTGAATTATAGAACATAAACATTTCAGAAACTAATTCAACTGCTGATGAAGCACTTGATTCAACATAATAAGATAGATAATCTTTATATCCATTATCACCAGCTCTATGGTGGTCAATAATAGATAATCTCTTAGCCTTTTCTAATAATTCTTTAAACATTACTAGGTTAGGAGATTGTGTATCTGTAATGATTAATAATGTAGATGGTTCTAATACATCCATCGCATCACCAATTGAAATAAAATAGCTTGGAAGTACTGGGTCAGCAACAATCTTTTCATAAATCTTTTTAACTGTCGCATCAGCTCTATTAACATCAAATACCATCTTAACATCCTTACCACTAGATGAAACCATGTGGAATGTACCAATCATTGAACCTAAGGCATCACAGTCTGCAAAGTTATGACACATAATTAATACATTTGAACTTCCTTCAACTGCTTCCTTTAAGCTCATTGCTTGCATACGAGCTTCTACTAACGAATTCTTCTCAAATGAGTTAGTGTTACCACCGAAGAATTGGATTTTCTTTCCTTCTTCATTAACAACAACCTGGTCGCCACCTCTCTTTTCAGCTAATTCAATTGCTGATTGAGCGATACTACCTAATTCATCAAAATTAACATCGTGACAAGCAATACCCATTGAAATACTTGCTTTTAATCTATTCTTTTGAGATATTTCTCTTACTGATGAAAGAAGACTAAACTTATCAGCTCTCATCTTGCTTAATGAATCCTTATCCATGATGATAAGCATTCTATCACCTGTAACAGATTGTAAGTAACAATCATATCTTGCAATCCAGTCTGAAACCTCACCTAAGATTTGACCACGAATGTTTGCTTTCTCTTGCATATCAAATCTCTTTAAGCTTTCTTCTAGGTTATCAAGTTCTAGAATACCAACTGCTGTAATTCTGTCATTATATCTCTTTTTGATTGCTTCTCTTTCAGTAACCTCGAAGAAATATAAAATATCATTTTCAACGTTATGAATAACATCATAAGCTTTGTTTTCGTAATTGAATAGAATTTGTTTTTTATTTAGGATAATTTGATCTAACAAATCCTTTGATATAGCATCTAGAGGAATATCATTTAATTGACTCTTAAAGATTTCCTTAGCATAATTATTAGACCATTTGATTTGGTATGATTCATCATACAATAGGATAGCTATAGGTAATTGGTTAAATACTTCATCTCCAGCCTTTGATGCATGGTATGCAATATTAGACCATTTCTTTAATCTTAATTCCAAATCATCTAGTTTTAATTTATTTTTCCTATTAATGAAGCTAAATACAAAAATCATAAATAGAACTAAAGAAGCCACTGCAAGTATAGCAAATATAGCAGCAAGAATTAAATTTTGATTTAGTTCTAAAAAGTAATATGTAAAATAGCCTGAAACTCCAAAACTAATAAGAAATAAAAAACTAATTATTAATTTAATCATTGGAATCACCCCTATCTTCTTAATTATATCAAAAGAGATATAATTATTCAACAAGGCAAAAAAAATAGTTACTATAGTAACTAGTAACTACTTTCGTTAAACGACTTATTTTATAGCATCAACAATTGTTTTTGCAAAATCATAAATGTATTTTCCAGAATCATTTTTATGCTCTGCAATAATATTTACAATTGCTGAACCAATGATTGCACCATCAGCAACCTCAGTCATCTTTCTTGCTGATTCAGAGTTTTTAATACCAAATCCTACACATACTGGAAGATCTGTATATTTCTTTATTTCTTTTGCAATACCATTAACATCTGTCTTAATTGAATCTCTAACTCCTGTTACACCTAAAGATGAAACTAAATAAATGAATCCTTCAGCTTCAGAAGCTATCATTTTAATTCTTTGTTTAGATGTTGGAGCAATTAAAGATATAACTGCAACACCGTATTTAGAAGCTATTTTTTTAACCTCTTCTTTTTCTTCATAAGGTAGGTCCGGAATAATAATTCCAACCATTTTTAAATCTTGGCATTTCTTAAAGAAATTATCATATCCATAAGCAAATACAGGGTTTAAATAAGTCATGAATACTAAAGGAAAATCAGGCTCTGATTGTCTAAAATGCTTTAGCATATCAAATATTTTATTTAAAGTTGTACCAGCACTTAAAGCTCTTATATCCGCTTCCATTATTGTGTTTCCTTCGGCAATAGGATCACTAAAAGGAATACCTACTTCAATAATAGATGCACCAGCCTTTATTAATTCTTTTAAGAATTCCTCTGTCTTATCTAAAGAAGGATCTCCTGCAGTTACGAAAGGAATAAAGGCTTTTTTACCTTTCATATAATTTTTAAAATTAATCATGTAAATCCTCCCCAAGATATCTAGCTACTTGAGCGACATCCTTGTCTCCTCTACCTGAAATATTGATTACAATAATCTTATCTTTAGGCATAGTTTTTGCAACCTTTAGTGCATATGCTACAGCATGCGCAGATTCTATTGCTGGAATAATACCTTCCATTTTTGATAAATACATAAATGCATTTACAGCTTCATCATCTGTAATAGGTACATATTTAGCTCTACCTGTTTTATATAAATTTGCGTGCTCAGGTCCAATACCAGGATAATCTAAGCCTGCAGAAATTGAATATACTGGTGCGATTTGACCATCCGCATCTTGGCAGAATAATGATTTCATACCATGGAATACTCCAACAGTTCCTGTATTGATAGTTGCGGCAGTTAAAGATGTATCAACACCTTTACCAGCAGCCTCACAGCCTACTAGCTCTACATTCTTATCAGGAATAAATTCATAGAATGCACCCATTGCATTAGATCCTCCACCTACACAGGCAATAACCATATCAGGGTTTCTTCCCTCTTCTTTATTGATTTGTTCTTTAATTTCTTTACTAATTACTCTTTGGAAATCACGAACAATCATAGGAAATGGATGTGGACCCATTACAGAACCTAATACATATAATGTATCATCCATTCTATTAGCCCATTCCTTCATAGCTGCGTTTACAGCATCCTTTAATACTCTAGAGCCTGTAGTAACAGCGTTAACCTTAGCACCTAATAGCTTCATTCTAAATACGTTAAGAGCTTGTCTTTTTGTATCCTCTTCACCCATAAAAATTTCACATTCTAAGCCCATTAATGCCGCAATAGTCGCAGTGGCAACACCATGTTGTCCAGCTCCAGTTTCAGCAATAACACGCTTCTTACCCATTTTCTTGGCTAATAAGCATAAACCTAGGCAGTTATTAATTTTATGAGATCCTGTATGATTTAAATCTTCTCTCTTTAAATAAATCTTTGGACCTAAATCCTCTGACATATTTTTAGCATAATATAATAATGAAGGTCTTCCTGCATATTTAGCATATAAATCATTTAATTCCTTAATAAATTCAGGATCTTTGGTAAATTTATTATAAGCTTCTTCTAATTCATTAACAGCGTTCATTAATGTTTCAGGAACATATTGTCCTCCAAATTCACCATATCTACCTTTTGTCATATAATCTCACCTTTTCTATTAATTCTTTTATCTTAGCCTCATCCTTAAATCCATCAGTTTCTACACCAGTAGAAACATCAATACAATATGGATTTAAAGCTAATGCTTCATCTATATTAAAGATATTAACTCCTCCTGCAAGAAATACAGGATTATTATATCTATCAATAGAATCCCAAGATGCTTTAATTCCAGTACCTGGCATTGCATTATCTACTAAGATATAATCAGCCAACTCATAATCATTATACGCTTTTATTATTGGCTTACTAGTATAATTTTTTAAATTTTTAATATAATCTTCTGATTCACTTCCATGAAGCTGAATAACATCAATAAATGGTAGTGCCTCTTTTATATATTCTATATCCTGATCTAAAAAGACTCCTACAGCTAAAATGTTTCTATCTAATAAGCTATATAATCTTTTAACAGTAGCTATATTAATAGTTCTTTTTTTGTTAAATGCTAATATAAATCCAATATAATCAGGTTTATATTTATTAACAATAGCTATATCCTCTTCTCTCTTTAGACCACATATTTTAATCTTTATCATATTTTAATTCTTTTATCATTTTAATAGGATCTGCTGATCTCATTAATGTTTCACCAATTAATACTGCATCAACATCATTATTTTCTAATTTAACAATGTCTTCTCTTGTTTTAATACCAGATTCACTAACAAATTTAATATCCTTTGGTGCTAAATTTCTTAGTCTAATTGAATTATTCATATCAATTGTAAAATCCTTTAGATTTCTATTATTGACACCAATAACCTTAGCACCTACTTTTATCGCAGTCATTACTTCAGTTTCATCATGAGCTTCAACTAAGCATCCAAGTCCAATAGAATGAGCAAGATCTAAATATTCTTTTAGTTCTTTTTCATCTAAGATGGCAACTATTAATAATATTGCATCTGCACCAATAGCCTTTGCCTCATAAATTTGGTATGGATAAATGATAAAATCCTTTCTTAATACTGGAATATCAACTAAAGATTTAACATCAGATAATATTTCTTTAGAACCAAGGAATCTAGTTGGTTCTGTTAATACTGATATTACATCAGCAATTTGATTATATTGTTTAGCAATTTCTTTATATTTAAAATCTTCACTGATGATACCTTTAGATGGAGATGCCTTCTTTATTTCACAAATAAAAGAGATTCCCTTCTTATTAATAGCATCATAAAATGATACATTTTTATATTTTCTTTTATTAGCTAAATCCTTAATATAATCAAGATTATCTTTAATATGCTTATATCTTTCTTTAGTTGAATTAACTAATTCATCTAAAATCATTTATTTGATGCCACAACATATTCTTCAAGCTTTCTTAATGCCTTACCTGAAGCTAATGTTTCCTTTGCTATATCAATACCCTTTTGGATTGAGATTCCATCTGTTGCGATATAAATTGCAAGACCTGCGTTTAACACAACAGCATCACGTCTTTTAGAATTTTCATTATTTAAAATCTTTAATGCGATTTCTTTATTAACGAATGGATCGCCACCAACTAATTCATCTAACTCACAATATTCGAACCCATAAGATTTTGGATCAAATACAAATTCAGAAATGACACCATTTCTTAATTCTGCCATATAAGTTTTACCTGTTAATGTAACCTCATCAAGTCCATCTTCTCCATGAACTATTAAAGCATTTTTAATACCAACTTCTCTTGCAACCTCTGCGATTACAGGTACTAATTCTTTAGAATAAGAACCTAATAAGATCTTATCTGCATGACAAGGATTAGTTAGAGGTCCTAAGATATTAAATACTGTTCTATAACCTAATTGTTTTCTAATTGGACCAGCATTTTTCATTGCCTTATGATATACTTGAGCAAATAAGAAAATCATTCCTATTTCATCATATACCTTCTTAGCATCTTCTGGTGTAGTTGTAATATTTACACCAAGTGCTTCATAAACATCAGCTGCACCACATTTAGATGATACTGATCTATTACCATGCTTTGCAACCTTAACACCTGCTGCGGCAATAATAAATGATGCGATAGATGAAATATTGATTGAAGATGACTTATCTCCACCAGTACCTACAATATCAATTGCGTCTTCTGCCCCCTTTAGATATGTACCATTATCTCTCATGGCCTTAGCTGAGGCAGCTATTTCAGTGATTGTTTCACCCTTCATTCTTAAAGCAGTTAAATAAGCACCTGCTTGTGAAGGTTCAATTTCACCTTTCATGATTTTATCAATCATATAATAAGCTTCTTCGCTTGTTAAATCATTTCTTTCTACTACTTTAAATAATATATCCTTAACTTCCATTTTTATTTACCTTCCTTTAAAAAATTCTTAATGATAATCTTTCCAGCTGGAGTCAAAATTGACTCTGGATGGAATTGAATTCCATAAATCCTTTTTGTCTTATGCTTTACAGCCATAATTACACCATCATTAGATTTCGCAATAACTTCTAATTCCTCTGGTAGGTCAATTGCCATTAGACTATGATATCTTCCGGCAACTATTTTGCTATTTAATCCAGAAAATATTTGAGTTCTTGTATTAACCTCTATTAAATCTTTCTTTCCATGCATTATAGTTGGAGCGTGTACAATCTTAGCACCATATGCTTCACAAATTGCTTGATGTCCAAGACATATTCCTAGAATAGGAATATTATTATCCTTTTTAACAAGCTCCTCAATAATTCCAGCCTCACTGGGTCTTCCTGGACCTGGTGAAATAATTATATGAGATGGATTTAATTTCATTATTTCTTCAACAGTTAATTCATCATTTCTTACTACCTTTATATCTTGGTTTATTGCACCAATACATTGATATAGGTTATATGAAAATGAATCATAATTATCAATTAATAAAATCATTTCAATTCCCCCTCAGAAAGCTTAATGGCAGTTAAGATTGCCTTAGCCTTATTTTCAGTTTCTTGATATTCACTTTCTGGCTTAGAATCCATAACGATTCCTCCACCAGCTTGAACATATACATCGTCACCTTTTTTGATAGCCATTCTTATACAGATACACATATCTAGATTACCTCTAAAATCAATGTATCCTATTGCGCCACCATAAATGCCTCTTCTAACTGGTTCAAGCTCATCAATGATTTGACATGCTCTAATCTTAGGTGCACCTGATAATGTTCCTGCAGGAAGTAGTGATTCTAATGCGTCTATCGCATCACAATCTTCTCTAATTTCACCTGATACAGTTGATGTAATATGCATTACATGTGAGAATTTTAAAATATATTGATAATTAATAACATCTACACTACCAAATTTTGCAATTCTTCCAATGTCATTTCTTCCTAAATCAACTAGCATATTATGCTCAGCTAATTCTTTTTCATCATTCTTTAATTCATGTTCTAATAAAATATCTTCTTTTTCTGTCTTGCCTCTAGGTCTTGTACCAGCAATTGGGAATGTAACAATATTATTACCTTCCTTTTTAACTAATGTTTCTGGTGAAGCACCTGAAATTTGAACATCTCCTGTATCCATGAAAATCATATAAGGTGATGGATTTAGGCCTCTTAATATTCTATATGTATTAAATAAGTCTCCTTCCATCTTTCCTTTAAATCTTCTTGAGAATACACATTGGAAAATATCTCCATCTTTTATATGTTGTTTAATCTTTTCAATTTTCTTCTCATAGTCAGGGAAAGTATCATGAGCTACGATTGGCTCTATTATTTTATTAATAATTGGCTTAGTATCATAATCTGATTTAATAATCTTAATTAAATCATTTATTTCTTTTTCTGCTAATTTATAATTATTATCTAAATCTTCATTTTTAATATTAACTATAACTTCAATTCTTTGTTTAAGATTATCAAATGCTATAACCTTATCAAATAACATAAAATTATAATCATCAAAATTTGCTTCATCATATGATTTTAATTTTAAAACTGGTTCTTTATATTTAATAGTGTCATATGATGCATATCCTACAAATCCACCTGTAAATGAAGGTAGATAATCAAAATATGGAGATTTATATTTTGAAATTATTTTTCTTATTTCATTCATTGGATTATCTGATACAAATTTTTCTTCCTTATTATCTTTGATAATAGTTACTAAATTATCTTTACATTTAATCTCAATAATAGGATCATATCCTAAGAATGAATATCTACCATATTTTTCATTTGTTACTGATTCTAATAGATAATGCTTCTTAGATAATGCTTTTAAATTTTTTAACACTTGAATAGGTGTCTTTATATCAGACATAATTTCTTCTGATACTGGGATAATACTATAATCTTTTAATTCTAACTGCTTTAATTCTTCTAAACTTGGTCTCATTTTCTTTTCCTCCTTAAAGCCTTTAATAAACAAAAAAGCCCGTCCTCATAATAAGGACGAGCATAATATACCCGCGGTACCACCTTAATTTGTAGGTTTTGAGGCCTACACACTTTAGAATGCCAACACATTCCTAGCTACTGACGTGAGCAAACGTAATAGTATAATCCAGCAATTGCTGTTTCGCTATTCCCTCAATGGTCCATTTACAATCCAGCATCTCTATAGCATTTCCACCACCAGCTACTCTCTTTAAGCGCTTAAAATGTTTTATCTCCATCTCAACGGTTTGTTTATTAAATTACATTTATTATAATCACAATTTTTATATTAGTCAATTAGTTTAATAAAACTTTTTTAAATATTTCCATGAATAGCTGTAGAATCATTAGAACTAATTGTTTTTACTTCTTCAGTTTCTACTTTTGACTCTTCATTTCTTTCATCATATTTAAATGTGTCATCTTGGAATACATCTAAATGCTTAACACCTAAATATACTGGTTCATAAATTAATACTGTTAATAATACACTAATAAATCCTGTAATTAATGATCCTGGAATCTTTGAAGTTGCTGTTAAAAGTGATGCAGAGAATGCATTTTCTGCAGCCAAGCCACCAATTAATGTATTCCATGTACCCTCAAATAACCATCTAAGTAAAAATTCACCTAAAATATTAACTAATATTGCAATTGTTATTGCGAATAATGCTGCCTTAGATCTTGTTGGAAGCTTTCTAGATAATATTAATGCAATACCAAGTCCTATAGCGAATAGTGCTGAGAAAATTGGTATAAACAATGAAATCTTAACACTCTTAGAGCTTACATGTAATATTGCAGCTAAACCATTACTAAAACCAAATCCTGACTTATCACCAACAATAAATAATGTTAAAGATATACCAAATAATACTATAAAGAAACCAATAGATGAAATTAATAAAGCTTTTGTATTAATCTTCTTCTTTAATACTAATCTAAATAAGAATCCTACTAAGAAGCCTACTAAAAACTTTAATATAAATGTTCTAATGATTGTTGTAGGTCTAGATGAATAGAATATAATATCATATAATCCCATTCCAAGGCTTCCTACAAGTCCACCTTCAAGTCCTCCAAGTAATAATGCAGTAATAATCATTACAAAGTTACCTAAGTGAACCATATCTCCCGTTGGCATTTGAATATTAATAAATGTTGCTGCAAAGCATAGTGCTACAAGCATCGCAACAATCACCGATTTTTTCAAAATTATCTTTTTTCTTTCGTTCATTATAATCACTCCCTTGATATTTTAAAAATACACATATATAATATATCTAAACTGAACCTATTTTTAGTATCAGTTTACAAATATTTTTTGGTACCAGGTGAAATATGATTAAATTTAGTTTTGAATTTGAAAAGAAAGGCCCTATGTATATAGAGCTTTATAATAAAATTAAAGAATTAATATTAAATAAAAAGATTAAGCCTAATGAAAAGCTTCCTTCTAAAAGAAATCTATCTACTTATTTAAATATTAGCTTAAATACAGTTATTGAAGCTTATAATTTATTATTAGACGAGGAATTAATAATATCTATACCTAAAAAGGGATATTATGTATCTGAATACGATATATCTATATCTAAAGATAATGAATTAGATTCTTTAACAAGTAATATAAATAAATATGAATATGATTTTTCTACTAAAAATATTGATTCTTCTGTATTCCCATATTACACATGGAATAAAATATGTAAAGATACTATCTATAATGAAAATATATTAATTAAATCAGATAATTATGGAAATATAACATTAAGAAAAACTATTGCGAATTATTTATACGAAAATAAAGGAATAAGTATAAATCCTAAAAATATAATAACAGGTAGCGGAATAGAATATTTATTAAGTATTTTAATTAATGTATTAAATATAAATACTATAGGAATTGAAAATCCCGGATATGATAAAATATATAAAATCATTAAAAATAATAATAAAAAAGTCATATTATGTAATTTAGATAATGAAGGAATAATAATTAATAATAATGTAGATGCCCTATATATTACTCCGTCTAATCAATTCCCAACAGGAATTAAAACATCAATGAAAAGAAAACTTGAAATAGCTAAGTGGGCTAAAGGTAATAAATATATAATTGAAGATGATTTTGATTCTGAATTTAAATATTTATCAAATCAATCAATATCATTATTATCATTAAATAAAACTAATACTATATTACTATCTACATATTCAAGAACTATTTCTCCTTCTTTAAGAATTAGTTATATGATATTACCTGATAAATTATATGAAATATATAATAATAAATATTCATTTTATTCAACATCTGTATCTACCCTAGATCAGCTAATATTAGCTAAGTTCATTAATACAGGTGCTTATTCAAGACATCTTAATAAAACTAAATTATTATATAAACAAAAAAGAGAATTAATAATATCATTATTAGAAAAATATGATTATATTGATATAGATTATGATAATTCATATTTGTCATTAATAATTAAAATAGATGATTTTGATAAAAAATTATTTAAAAAAGAATGTAAAAACAATTCAATAGATATATCTTTAATGGAAAGTTATTATTTAGATAAGAAAATAGATAATAGAATAATAATTGGATATTCTGGAATTGAAATTAATAAAATAGAAAAAGGTATTAATAAATTAATTAATATACTTGAAAAGACAATCGAGTAGAGTAGAAAAATAAATATTTTTTTCATATTTATTCTTCATCCCCTCTCACACCACCACATCGTGCCGTTCGGCAATGGGCGGTTCAATTTATAAGTTTAATTTCAAACTAAATAATAATCTAAGGCGAAGACTAATCCTCTTCGTCCTTTCTTTGTATTTGGATGTGCTATCCTTGATTTAGATAATGCATTTTGTAGTATTTTGGAATGTGCGACAAACATATATCCTCTCCTACAGCTTGCCAAACCTCTTGCTTCTCCTCTATCAAAACCACATTTAACAAGATTATCTTCTCTTGTTTTTGGTAGTTTC
>JAFRXJ010000031.1 GCA_017441525.1 Acholeplasmatales bacterium
AAATAACCATCTACATTATACCATATAATTTTTAAAAATGCCTCTTTTTGAGGCTTTTTGGTCTTGGATTTAATAATATACGTTAATTCATATGAAAAATTATTAAATTAATACTTGATTTTCCTTATCTAATTTTTTATGATATAATTTTATTGGTTTTCATAAAGGAGATTTATATGGAACAGGAAAAAAAGACATATAAAGCCGATAGCTATCTTGCTCCTAATAAGCTTGTTGCTATATTAATATACATATTAATATTATTTATAATAAGTGGTCTTATTCTATATTTATGTGCATATATTTATTCATCTATAAATCATGTTTCATATGCTGAAATAAAAGCCAGCTTCACAATGAAATCTAATGAATTTATATCATTATCTGATGATATATTAAAGGCTAATGCCGTTACCCAAGGCTTTGGTAATTTATTTGCATATATTCTAGCATCTATAGGTGTATGCTTTTTCACAAGAGATGAATTACAAAAAGATTTATTTAAGTTTAAAGAAAAAAAGAAATTTTATGCTTGGTATATTCCACTTACAGCTATTTTATTTACAGCCTTATGTTATGGAATAGATAAATTAGTTTCTATAGGTGTACATTCATCTGAAAATCAACTTCAAATAGAAAATATTTTTAGAAATGGTGGCTTAGCTCCAATGTTGATTTCAACATTAATCTTTGCCCCAATTGTAGAAGAAATTGTTTATAGAAAATGTATTTTCTCATTATGTGGTAAAAAAATAGTTTTAGCATATGTTTTATCAGTTATCGCATTTACATTACCACATATGATAACTACATCTGCATCATTTGGTGAATGGGCATTAATGTCAGTTCCATATATATTATCTGGTATAATGCTTGCCGCAATATATCATTTATCAGGATATAATGTATATGTTTCATTAATTGCTCATATGCTAAATAATTTAGTGGCAATTATATTAGTATTTGTATAGGAGGAAATTATGTTAAAAATAAGCTTAGATCAATTTAATAAAAATGTATTTGATGAAATTAATTATAAATGGGCTATTATTACCGCAGGTGATAAATTTGTAGGCTTTAATGGTATGACAGTATCATGGGGTGGCCTTGGTATTATGTGGAATAAGCCAGTTGCTTTTATATTTGTTAGAAAATCACGCTACACTCATGAATTTTTAGATAAGTCTAAAAGTATAACAATGGCTTTCTTATCAGATGAATATAAAAAAGCTAAATCAATATTTGGTTCAGTTTCAGGAAGAGATGAGGATAAATATAAAAAGGCTAATTTAACTCCTGTATTTGAACCTGATTTTAATGGATATTATCCAAAAGAAGCAGAATATGTATATAAAATGAAAGTATTATATAATACTGATTTAGAAAACATGCCAGAAGATATAAAGAATAATTTCTATAATACAAATGACTTACATACAATGTATATTTGTGAAATAAAAGAATATTTGGTTAAGGAATAATGCTAGAAGAACTAGCATTTTTCTTTTATAAAAATAAAAAAACCTTTATTCAAGGTTTTTTAATAATTCTTCGTTGATAATATTATAAATATCAATCTTTTCTTTTTTTAATACATAACTGAATTCATCTATTATAAGCTTTTCAGCATCATGCATTACTTGCTCATCACAAGCATGTAGCTTTCTAACTTTATCCTTAAGGCTTAGCTGATGCTTCTTTATGGATTTTAACATCTGTAATGTATTTTTTCTATCCCCTAATTTAATGATTTCATTAAATTTTTTCTTTCTTTCATTATCATTAATAATCCAAAAAGGCTCTAGGAAGCTAATTTGATTAATAATTTCATTGATTTCATTTTCAGATAGTAATGAATGTAATCTAACATTAGTAATAGGGTTATCAACAGGAATAGTTAATTCTGTCTTTGCTTCTGATAATGGAACAAGTAGATAATATTTAGTTGGGGTGCCGTTAAAGTTCATACTGATAATATCTTGAACTCTACAAATACCGTATGTAGTATACACTAATACGTCACCGATTTGAAACACTGACAAAACCTCCTTTTTCTATGATAATTTTTAAATCCGATACTCCCTAATAATATTATATCACAATTCAAATTTTTTTCAAAAAGAAAAATCTTATTATTTTTTTAACAATTTTATATAATTTATTATATAATATAATCTAGAGGTATGGTTATGTTATCAAATTACAATGAATTCAAAAAATTCATAACAGAGCTAGATTACAAGCCAAAATTATTATTACACGCTTGTTGTGCGCCTTGCTCAAGCCATACTTTAATGGTTTTAAAGGATTATTTTAAAATCACAATTTTTTATTCAAATGATAATATTTATCCTAAATCAGAATATGATAAAAGATTAGATGAAATTATTAATTTTTCAAAAAAGATATCTAATGATATAGATGTTTTATTTGATAAATATAATGAATTTGATTTTGATAATGCTATAAATGGTCTTGAAAATCTTGGCGAAAAATCTAAAAGATGTTATGAATGTTATAAGCTAAGACTTGAAAAGACAGTTAAAAAAGCTAAAGAACTAAATTATGATTTTTTTACAACAACATTATCTATTTCTCCATATAAGGTAACTAAATGGATAAATGAAATAGGTTATGATTTAGAGAATAAATATAATGTTAAATATCTTTTTTCAGATTTTAAAAAGGAAGAAGGATATCAAGATAGTATTAAACTATCTAAAGAATATGGTCTATATAGACAAGATTATTGTGGATGCAAATATTCTTTAAAGGAAAGAGATGAGAGAATTGACAGAATTAAAAAAGAAAACTAAAATTCTAAAATTAAATCTTCCTACTGACAAAAGATTAATCTTTGTTAGTGACATCCATGGTGATCTAGAAACATTTAAAAAGGGACTAGAAGAATTAAAATTTTCATCTGATGATTATTTATTCATCATTGGTGATATCCATGAAAAGGGTGATGAAACATATAATTTAAAAACATTAAGATATGTTATTGAATTATCTAAATTACCTAATGTATACCCTATGGCAGGAAACTGTGATGAGGTATTTAGATTTATATTACCAGATGACGCGAAAGAAAAATTCTTATATTATACAAATATAAAAAAGCATTCAATTTTAAATGATATTGCTATAGAACAAAATTATCCATTATCAATGGATATGGATGTTAAAGACTTTGTTAATATGGTTCAAGAAAAGTATCCTGAATTTTATGAATTTATGGATTCACTTGCAGATGTAATATTTATAAATGATTCCATTGTTTTAGTTCATGGTGGTATAGATGATATTAATGAAATACCTGATTATTCTATATCAATGCTAAAATATGATAAATTTTATGAATTATCAAAGCCACAAGAAAAATTAATGATTGTAGGTCACTATCCTACAAGAAATTATAGAGGAGATATTTCTTGTGTAAATCCAATCTTTGATTTTAAAAAGAAGATTATATCTATTGATGGTGGTAATCACATTGTTAAGGGCGGTCAAATAAACTTTGTGTATATTGATTCCTTAGATTCAATGAAATTTTCATATATTTATTTAGACCATTATCCAAAGGAAACAATAAAAGAAGATGTTGATTATGATAATCCATCTGTATTAGTTAATTTAACATTTGGTGATAATGAAGTAGAAATAATTGATCAAGACCTAGATTTTTATTTAATTAGACATTTAAAAACTAATACTACAATGTGGGTACACACATCATTTGTATATCAAGATCAAAAGAATAATAAAATATACGCATTTGATGCATCTAATAATTTCTTATCAGTAAGAAAAGGAGATATTGTATCTGTTGTTAAAAAGGCTAATCCATATAGTGTAATTAAAAGAAATGGTTATATTGGATTAATAGATACAAAGCATTTAGATGAAGATTAATTATAAGATTAAAAATAGTATAAATGTAAGAGATTATTTATTATCATTTTATTATTCAAGTTCTAAAATTTATAAGCTATTTTTAGACAAAAAAGTATCTTTAAATGGTGAGATAATTAATGAGAGAAAAGAATTAAATAGTGGTGATATATTAGAAATTGATTATGATGAAGAAATAGATTATAAGCCACTAGAAAAGGATTTAGATATATTATATGAAGATGATTATTTTCTAATAATCAATAAGCCTAAAAATATAATAATTCATGATGAAAATAATTCACTATGTAATATAGTAGCTAATTATTATAAAAAGAATAATATTAATTTAAATGTAAGATTTGCCCATAGGCTAGATAAGGATACAACAGGTTTAATTATATTTGTTAAATGTCCTTTATGCTTAAGCTATTTAAATCATTTTATTGAAACTCATGAAATAAGAAGAGAATATATAGCTATTGTTAATGGTAAGTTAAATAATAAAAAAGGATCTATTGATTTACCAATTGGAGAAGATAGACATATAAGTAATAAAAAAATTGTATCTAAAACTGGTAAAAAGGCTGTAACTCATTATGAGATAATAGAAGAAAATAATAAATATTCGATGGTTAAAATATTATTAGAAACAGGGAGAACTCATCAAATTAGATGTCATTTTTCTCATATAGGTCATCCACTTATTGGGGATGTTTTATATGGTGATAAATCAAAGCTTTCTAATAGATATTTACTTCATAGTTATAAAATATCTTTTGTTCATCCTATAACAAATGAAAGAATAGAAATAGAGGCTAAAATCCCATTAGATTTTAAAATAGGAAAGTAGATGATAATTTGAAAATGATAAAAAAATATTGGAAGCCAGTGCTTCCAATCATATTAGTATTATGTGCTTTCTTATTTTTAGTTTTATTTTTTAGCATTCCTAGACTAGATTATAAATATGACGATACATATAATGGCTATATTGTATCTAAATGTTATGGAGATTCTCTAACTTATAGAATTAAAGATACACATAAGAAGAAAAATATATCTGGTGTTGGTGTTAGAACATTTTATAAAAAGAATATAAAAGAGATCATTTTTGATAACACAAATAATATTGAGGTTATTGAAAGACTAGCTTTTAGTGAATGTAAAAAATTAGAAAACATAAATATTTCTAATGTAAAATATTTTGAAAGAAATTGTTTTTCTTATTGTAAGAATTTAAAGGTAGAAGAATTAAACGCAATTGATATAGGTGCATCAACATTTTATGGATGTGAAAGTATAAGTAGTATTAAATTAAATGATGGCTTAAGAACTATAGGAAGTTATGCATTTTCTAAAACTAATATTGAAATTTTAGATTTACCTTCTAGTGTAATAGAAATATATTATGATGCGTTTAGTGATATGTCTAATTTAAAAGAAATTAATGTTTATTATGAAAATTTATCTAGAGAGAGTAAGAATTATTTAAATTCTTTAGAGGGTATTCTAATAAATAAATTATAAAAAAACCAATTATTTTTTAGTAATTGGTTTTTGTTTTTTTATTAAGCTTCTTTAATAAATGCCATATATCCTAAATAAGCTTCATAAACATCAGCTTTAGATACAACCTCTTGAGGAGCGTGCATTGAAAGAACAGGTACACCAGCATCAATAACATTCATATTTTGATTTCCCATGATGTAGGCGATTGTTCCTCCACCACCAGCGTCAACCTTACCAAGCTCAGCTGTTTGATAATTAACTTTATTATCATCCATTATTTTTCTTATTTTAGCCATGAATTCTGGCATTGCATCATTACAGCCTGATTTACCTCTAGCTCCTGTGTATTTATTAAATGTTAAACCTGATCCTAAGAAGCAGGCATTATTTTTTTCAAATACGGATTTATAAAGTGGATCGTATCCTGCAGATACATCACTTGATAACATAAATGAATTTGATAATGTTCTTCTAAGTAATAAATCATTATAATTTTTATTTTGTAAATTAATTAATTCAGCTAATGTATTTTGGAACCATAATGAATGAGCACCAGTAGCACCTACTGAACCAATTTCTTCTTTATCTACTAAATATGCACAAACTGTTTTGCAACAATCAGAAGAATCAATGATAGCTCTTAAAGAAGTATAAGCACATACTCTATCATCATGACCATATCCTAAGATCATTGATTTATCAAATCCTAGATCTCTAGCTTTTCCTTCAGGTACAATTTCAAATTCGGCAGATATGAAATCTTCATCAGAAATGTTATATTTTTCATTTAATATTTTTAAAATATTATTTTTTACACTTTCCTTTTCAATATCTTTAAGTCCAATAGAACCAACAGTTATATCTAGGTCTTCACCTTCAACAACCTTAGCACCTGTTTTGTTTAATTTTTCAGAACCTAAATGTGGTAATAAATCTGTTATAACAAATACAGGATCATTTGGATTTTCTCCAATAACTACATTAACTGTAGAACCATCCTTTTTACATACAACACCATGTATAGCAAGTCTAATTGTTACCCATTGATATTTAATGATGCCACCATAATAATGTCCATCTAATAATGCGAATCCATCACTTTCATATAATGGGTTTTGTTTGATATCAATTCTTGGTGAATCGATATGAGCACCTAAAATATTGATTCCATCAACGATAGGTTTCTTTCCAATATTGAAAATGGCTATATTTTTATTTTTGTTTATAGCGTACAATTTATCTCCTGGCTTAATATCTTTAAAGGAAGTGATATTTTTATAGCCAAGCTTTTCAATTAGATTAATTGTGTATGTAACACATTCTCTTTCAGTTTTACATTCGGAAATGAAATCTTTATAGTCATCACAAAAATCAAATAATGACTTTAATTCATTTTCGTTATATTTATTCCAAGCGTTTTTCTTATACATTTTAAAACCTCCTTTTTTATTATATCACATTTTATTTTAAATAATATTTATTTAATTTAATTAATAAGCGTGGTATAATATCTCTTGAAATTGATACTTTGAGGTGATTGTCGTGGATGATAATAAAGAAAGATTACAGAAGGTAATGGCATCATGTGGTGTCGCTTCTAGAAGAAAATGTGAAGAATATATAACATCAGGAAGAGTTGAGGTAAATGGAGTAGTTGTTACTGAGCTTGGAACTAAGGTTTCTAAAAAGGATGTTATAGTCGTTGATGGAGTAGAGTTAAATAGACAAACATTAGTTTATTATGTTATGAATAAGCCTACAGGATATTTAACTGCCGTTAGTGATAAACTAGGTAGAAGAACTGTTATGGATTTAATTGATCCTGAAACTAAAAAGACTAGAATTTTCCCTATAGGAAGATTAGATTATGATACATCTGGTTTATTACTTTTAACTAATGATGGTAACCTATCTTATAACCTTACAAGAAGTGAAAAGGAAGTTGAAAAGGTATACCAAGTTAGAGTGGATGGTATTATTAATCAAACTGCTGTAACTAGCCTAATTAGAGGTGTAGTTATTGAAGGCGTTAAAACTAAGCCTGCCAGAGTTGAGGTTGTTTCATTTGATAAAAAGAATAATTCATCTTTAATTCATATTGGTATTACTGAAGGTAGAAATAGACAAGTAAGAAAGATGTGTAAGGAAGTTGGCTTTGAGGTTAAAAAGCTTAAGAGATTATCATTTGCAGGAATTACACTAGATGGTCTATCTGTAGGTGAATATAGAGAGCTTAAACCACATGAAATAAAGATATTATATAGTTTGTAATAAAGCCATTTTTATGGTAAAATATTATAAATGAGGTGCTAATTTATGGACAAATTTGTAGTTGCTATAGACGGCCCTGCTGGAAGTGGTAAATCATCTATTTCTTCACTTGTTGCAAAAAGAGAAGGATTTACTCACATTGACACAGGAGCAATGTATAGAGCGGTAGCCCTAGAGGCGTTAAATAGGAAAATAAATCTTGAAGATGAAAATGAATTTAGCTTTGTTAAGGATATAGATGTTTTATATAAGGATGGTAAGACATATTTAAATGGTAAGGATGTATCTAAAGATATTAGAACTCCTGATGTTTCAAATAATGCCTCATTAGTTTCTAAATATAAAACTGTTAGAGATAGAATGCTAATCTTTCAAAGAAAATCAGCTGAAAATGGTAAGGTTATTATGGATGGAAGAGATATTGGTACTATCGTATTACCTAATGCTGATTTAAAAATCTTTTTAACTGCAAAGGCAGATGAAAGAGCTAGAAGAAGATTAAAAGAAAATCAAGAAAAAGGTATTGAATCTGATTTTGAAACTATTTTACATGACATTAAAGTAAGAGATTACAATGATTCTCATCGTGAGATTGCTCCACTTAAGATTGCTGCAGGTGCAGTTTTAGTAGATACAACTAAGATGACAATCGAAGAGGTCGTTAATCACATTATTGGATTAATTAACGAAAAGAGGGGAAAGAGTATGGCTAAGGAAGAAAAATCAAGCTTTGAACAATTACTAGATGATTATGATGTTAAACAAAATATTAAACCTGGTGATATTGTTGAGGGTACTGTTGTTTTAATCAGAGATGATAAGACAGTATTATTAGATATCCATAGCTTTACTGAAGGAACTCTTCACCTAAACTATTACACTAAGGATCAAAATGTTTTATCATTTAAGGATTTAGTTAAGGTTGGTGACAAGATTACTTGTAAGGTTACTAAGGTTGAATATGGTCAAGGAAGAACTGATCATAGCTTAATCATGTTATCAAGATTAGATGAAGAAAAGAATGAAACATTTAAACAAGTTATTGATGCTAAAGAAAATAATACAAATTTAAATGTATATGTTGCTAAAGAAATCAATAGTGGTTATTTATGTTTATATTCAGGAATTGAATTATTTATGCCTAAGAGTCAATCTTTAGCTGATACAAAGCCTAAGACAAATGTTGATGTTAAGGTTATTGAAGTTGAAGAAAAGAGAAAAAGAGCAGTTGTATCTGCCAAGGCTGTAGAGCATGAAAGATATATTGAAGCAAGAAATAGTGAACTTGAAAAGATTAATGTAGGTGATACATTAGAAGGTACTATTACTAAGGTTGAAAAATATATCGCATTTGTTAAGATTTCTAATATTGTTGGTGTAATTAAAGCTAGAGATGTATGCCATGAATTCGTAGATATTACAACAGTATTACATGTTGGTGATCCTGTTAAGGTTAAGGTTTTATCTAAAGATAATGGTAAGCTAGTTTTATCAAGAAAGGCATTAATTAAGACTGCATATCAACAATTTAAAGAAAATCATAAGGTATCAGATAAGATTAAAGGTAGAGTAACTAATAAGCAACCTGGATATTTATTATTAGAAATAGCTCCTAATTTAAAGGGCTTATTACATCAAAGTGAATATTCGTGGAATCCTAATGATAACTATAATAATCAAGTTGTTATTGGTGATGAGGTAGAGGTAGCTATTATCTCTATGAATGATGATAAAGAAAGCATCAGATTATCAAGAAAAGCTTTAATGGATAATCCTTGGGATAAGGTTGAAGCTTCAATTGGTGATGTTTGCGATGTTAAGGTTAAAGAAATTACAAAATCTGGTCTAGTTGTTGAAGCATTAGGTGTTGATGGATTTATTCCAAAAGCTGAAACACTTATTGAAGATACAAGAAGAGAATTATCTGATTATTATGCAGTTTCAGATGAAGCTAAGGCAGTTGTTATTGAATTTAATAAGAGAGAATGGAAATTAAAATTATCTATTAGAAAATTCGCTAACAAGGAAGAAAGAAAGAAAATAGAAAAATATCTTCAAAATGAAGAAGTAACTTCATCTATTGGAGAACAATATGAGGATGTATTAAAAAAATAATTTAAATGGTGGTGAATAATTATGTTACCGAAGGTGGCAATTGTAGGTAGACCTAATGTTGGTAAATCTACATTATTTAACCGTATTATTGGTGAAAGATTATCCATTACTGATGATCAACCAGGTGTTACAAGAGATAGAATATATTCAAAAGCATCTTGGCTGTCAAAAGAATTCTTCTTGATTGATACAGGGGGCATTGAACTTGGTGATGCTCCCTTTTTAACAGAAATCAAGGCACAAGCTGAAATCGCTATGGATGAGGCTGATGTTATTATTTTTGTTGTTGATTGTCGTAATGGTTTAACAAATGATGATATTTATGTGTCTAAGCTATTATATAAGACTGATAAGCCTGTTATTTTAGCTGTAAATAAAGTTGATGATCAAAAATTTAAAGATGAAGCTTATGAATTTTATTCATTAGGCTTTGGAGATCCTATTGTTGTATCATCTAGCCATGGTATTGGTATTGGTAATTTATTAGATGAGGTTATTAAGCATTTTCCTAAGGCTGAAGAGGTATTTGCTGATGGTGCAATCCATTTCTCAATTATCGGAAGACCTAATGTTGGTAAATCAAGCTTAACAAACGCATTATTAAATGAAAATAGAGATATTGTATCTGATATTGAAGGTACAACAAGAGATTCAATTGATACTAGATTTAAGGCATATGATAAAGAATATGTAGTAATTGATACTGCTGGTTTAAGAAAACGTGGAAAGATTTATGAGAATGTTGAAAAATATTCTGTAATCAGAAGCGTAGATGCCATTGGCAGAAGTGATTTAGTATTGTTAATGATTGATGGATCTGTTGGAATATTAGACCAAGATTTACATGTTGGTCAATATATTGATGAATATAAGAAGCCTTGTATTATCGTCGTTAATAAATGGGATTTAGTTGATAAGGATTCAAAGACAATGCAAAACTTTGAAAAGGATATAAGATCTAAATTTAAATATTTAGATTATGCCCCAATTGTATTCTTATCTGCAAAAGAGAATAAGAGAGTACATACATTATTCCAATCTATTAATCAAGCATATGAGGCATATCATAAGCATATTAAGACATCTGTATTAAATGATGTTATTATGGACGCACAAGCAATGTTTCCAGCATCTGATTTTAATGGTGGTAAATTAAAAATTTATTATGCTCAACAAGTAGGTGAATTACCTCCTACATTTACGTTGTTTGTTAACGATCCAGCTTTCCTACATTTCTCATATTATAGGTATCTAGAAAATCAAATTAGAAAGAATTTTGATTTCTTTGCAACACCTATAAAAATTGAATTTAGAAAGAGAGATTAATTATGAATATATCAATTATTGGTGGTGGTGCTTGGGGTACAACCCTAGCCCAGGTTCTTGCAGATAATGGTCATAATGTCTTAATTAGAGATATCAATGACAAATTTGTAGAAAAAATAAATAATACTCATCTACATCCATTTTTTGATTTAGAAATACCTAGTACAATTAAGGCTACACTTGATTTATCAGAAGCATGTAATTATTCTGACATCTTAGTACTTTGTGTACCTACAAAGGTAATGAGAAGCGTATTACATGAAATTAATACACATATTAATACTAAAAAATTATTTGTTAATGTATCTAAAGGTATCGAACCTGAAACATCTTATCGTGTAAGTCAAATAGTTGAAGAAGAAATATCTAAAAATAAATTAAAAGGATATGTAGTTTTATCTGGTCCAAGCCACGCTGAAGAGGTTATCTTAAGAAAGGTTACATCTTTAGTTGCTGCATCTAAATCAACAGAGGCTGCATTGGAGGTTCAAAATATATTCTCAAATGATACATATTTAAGAGTATATTCATCTGATGATGTTATAGGCGTTGAAACTGGTGGTGCAATGAAAAATGCAATAGCTATTGTATCAGGTGTTGCATCAGGTATGGGACTTGGTGAGAATGCTAGAGCGTTCTTGATTAGCCGTGGTATTAAAGAGATAGTGGCAATTGTACAAGCCTTAGGTGGCAATATAGAAACTGCATATGGACTTTCTGGTGTAGGTGATTTAATTGTTACAGCATCATCTATGAATTCAAGAAATTTCCAATGTGGTTTAAAAATAGGACAAGGTATGTCAGTTGCTGAAGCACAAGGCTCATCTGTTCAAACAGTAGAAGGAATTAGAGCTATTGAGGCAGGATATGAAATTGGAAAGAAATATAATTTAGATTTACCTATTATTTCAACTGCATATCAAGTTGTTCATGATAAGATTCAAGCTAAGGATGCTTTAAAACAGCTATTAGCTAGAAGCTTAAAATCAGAAAGATATTGGTAATTTTATTATCAATTATTTCTAATACTTTACATATTTATAAAGTAGTGATAAAATTAATACATAATTGAAAAGAATTAGAGGTAGCAATGTAAATTAGTAATATGACGAGAAGGCGTTCTATGACTCATATGAAAGGTAATCATTGCCGAACATAAACTATAGGCATATAGCTTATGTGGGGATATAGGGAATACTTATATCACTCCTACAATGTTGTAGAGGTGCTAATAATTATATTTAAGATAATAAATGGCACCCAAGGGTGCCTTTAATTTTTACATAAGGAGGGAATAATTATGAAAATATCTGGAGTAGATGTAAGAGATTTAAAAAAAGAATACGGCACACCATTATATATTTATGATGCTGCTCATTTAAAAAATAATATGAGATTATTTATAAATAATTTCAAATCAGACAAATTTGAAACTGAGGTTTTATTTGCATCTAAAGCATTTAATGTAAAGGAAATGGTAAGAACAGTAGCTTCTGAAGGCCTATCTTTAGATTGTGTTTCTGTTGGTGAATTCTTTACTGCATTAAGTGTTGGATTTGATCCAAAGAAAGTATATTTTCATGGAAATAATAAAACTCCTGAGGAATTAAGATTTATTATTACACATAATGCTGGAACAATCGTTGTTGATAATCTAATGGAATTAGTTGCCTTAGATATGATTTGTAAGGAATTAAAGAAGCCTGTAAATATCATTATTAGATTAAATGTTGGTATTTCAGCTCATACTCATAAATTCATTGTTACAGCACATATTGATTCTAAATTTGGTGTTGGATATGAATCAGAAGATTTTAAGACAATGATGGAAGTAATTGAAAAATCTGAATATATTAATTTCTTAGGATTCCATTCTCATATTGGTTCTCAAATCTTTGATTTGAAAGCATTTGAGGCAGCCCTTGAAAAATTAATTTCTTATTGTAAGGATTATAAAGAACCATTAGTATTAAATATCGGTGGTGGCTTTGGTGTTAAATATACAGATGAAGATAAGCCAATCCCATTTGATGTAGTTTCTAAGACATTAATTGAAACTTGTGAGAATGCATTAAAGAAGAATAATGTATCAATTAAAAAATTATGTATTGAACCAGGAAGATCTATCGTTGGTGAAGCTGGATATACATTATATACAGTAGGATTCACTAAGAAGACTCCTAATAAGGAATATTATTTCATTGATGGTGGTATGACTGATAATATCAGACCTGCCCTATACCAAGCTAAATATGATTGCGATATCGTTGGTAAAGAAAATGAAAAGAGAGATCATAAAGTAACTATTGCAGGTAAGTGCTGTGAGAGTGGAGATTTAATTATTGAAGATTACGATCTTCCTGCTGCACAACCTGGTGATTTATTAATCACTTATACAACTGGCGCTTATGGTTATTCAATGTCATCTAATTATAATAAGGCTTTAACTCCTGCCGTTGTATTTGTAGAAGATGGTAAGTCTAAATTAGCAGTTAGAAGAATGACATTAGATGAATTAATTGAAAGAGAAGAATAATGAAATTTACAAAAATGATTGTATGTGGTGAGGATTTTCTTATCACATTATATGAAGAAAATGTAGATTATTCTAATGTCGCAATTAAGGTTTTAGATAGAATAAATGGTATTGGTGCTAATAGATTAATAGTTGCTAAAACTAAGATATTAGAAATGATAGTTTATGATAATACCGGAAGAAGAGAATTATTTAATGCAAATGCATTAGTTTGTTTCGCTAAATATATATTTGATAATGATTTCTGTGAAAAGAGTGAAATGGTAATATTAACTGGAGCTGGAAGAACCAAGCTTGAGGTTGCCCAAGAAATTCCTTTTATGGCAAGATTAAATTTAGATAAGCCAAATTTTAATAATCGAATGATATATGTAAATGATTCTATAGATTCTTTTGGAAGAGTAATAAGATTAGATGATACATTATTAACTATTTATTCATTTAATTTATTAGGCGTAAATACTGTATTATTTACTGAAGATATTGAAAATAAAAATATCTTGGATTTAGTTCCAAGAATTGCTGAATATAAAATATTCAATCGAAAAACTGATGTATTATTAGTTAAGGTTATAGATAAAAAGACTTTAAGAGTTAAATGTTATAAGCCAGGCTTAGGATATATCAATACAAATGGAAGTGGATGTGGGGCAGCATTAGTTGCCGCATCTAAGCTAGGATATATAAGAGGTAAGGTAACTTGTATCCTAGATGAAGGAAGCATAATTCCTGAAATAGATAAAAAAGGTAATGTCTTTGTATGTATTTCAGCGAAGAAAATATATGAATGTGATTATAGTGAGGAGGAATACTAAAATGTTAAAAGGAAGTATAGTTGCATTAGTTACGCCATTCAATGAAGATGGCTCTGTTAATTTTGCTAAATTAGGTGAATTATTAGAATTTCATATTGCTAATAATTCTGGTGGAATTGTTATTTTAGGTACTACAGGTGAAGCATCTACATTAACATTTGATGAGGAAGCAGAAATTGTAAAATATAGTGTAAAGGTAGTTAATAAGAGAGTACCTTTAATTGTTGGTTCTGGTTCTAATGAAACAGAAAAGGCAGTTACTATGTCTAGAAAATATTCTGAATTAGGTGCTGACTATGTATTAGTTATTACACCATATTATAATAAGACAAATGAAAGTGGTTTAATTAAGCACTTTACAGCTGTTGCAGATGCATCATTATGTCCTGTAATTATGTATAATGTTCCAGGTAGAACTGGTATGAATATGTCTTATCATGCAGTAGAGGTATTATCAAAGCATCCTAATATTTATGGTATTAAGGAAGCTTCTGGAAATATGAGCTATGCAATGAAGATTTCTAAATTATTAAATGATAATTTCATTATGTTATCAGGAAATGATGATATCATCGTTCCAATGATGGCTGCAGGTGCTAAAGGTGTTATTTCTGTATTAGCAAATATCGCACCAAAGAATACTGCAAAGATTTGTGAATTATGTTTTGAAAATAAATATGCAGAAGCATTAAAGCTTGCTGATTCTTTATTAACATTTACAAATGACCTATTCTTAGAGGTTAACCCTATTCCTATTAAGGAAGCAATGAATTATTTTGGATTTAATGTTGGTGGATATAGAGCACCACTTGATTATATGTCAGAAGCTAATTTAAAGACTTTAAAGGCTGAAATGGACAATGTAAAGGAGCTAATTAAATAATGAAGGCTGTAGTTGTTGGTTATGGCGCAATGGGCAAAATTCTAGCATCTATGTTAGGTGATGAATTAGCTACAGTTGTTGCTATTGAATGTGAAAATAAAAAATTAGATGATGTAAAAGAAGAATTTGATGTAATTATTGATTTTTCAAATCCTGCAAATTTAGATATGATTTGTGACTTCGTATCTAAGACAAAAAAGCCAGTTGTTTTCGCGACAACAGGCTATACTGATGCACAATTAAAGAAAATTGATGATTTATCTAAGGTTGCTCCAGTATTAAGAAGTGCTAATTTCTCACTTGGTGTAATCTTATTAAATAGATTAGTAAAAGAAGTAACTCCAATCTTAAAGGATCAATATGACATTGAAGTTATTGAAGCACATCATAATAAGAAAAAGGATGCACCTTCAGGAACAGCTAAAATGCTAGTTAACTCAATTGTTGATGCAACAGGATATAGTGTGAATGAAGGTAGATCTGGAATTTGTCCTAGAACTAAAAATGAAGTTGGTGTTTCAGCAATTAGAGGTGGAACAATCGTTGGTGAGCATGAAGTAATGTATTGTGGTGAAGATGAAGTAATCACATTAAAGCATTCAGCATATTCTAAAAAGATTTTCGCTAATGGGGCTATTGTAGCAGCTAGATGGTTAACTAAAAAACCATGTGGTTACTATGATATGGAAGATGTATTATTTGGAAATAAATAGTAAGTTTGAAACCATCTGTTCGCCAGATGGTTTTTAATTATTATTCTTTACAAAAAACATAAAAGCGCTATCTGTATAATGTGTTCGCACAAAAAATACAAATGTTCGCGAAAAATGAATTTTTTACTTGAATTACTAAATAATTAGTAATATAATAAACCTAGTTTATTTTTATAGACTAGGATTTTTTATTTTGTAGGAGTGATTATTATGAAAAAATACAATGTTGGCATTTTAGGTGCTACAGGTGCTGTAGGACGCGAAATGTTAAAAGTTTTAGAAGAAAGAAATTTCCCAGTTAATGAATTAAGATTATTAGCAAGTGAAAGATCAGTAGGAAAGAAAGTTCCTTTTGCTGGTAAAGAAGTAGAAATTAAATTAGCTTGCCATGAAGCATTTGCTGGTTTAGATATAGTTTTAGGTGCAGCTTCAAATGCTGTAGCTAAGGAATTCGCTGATGATATCGTTAAAGCTGGTGCAGTATTTATCGATAACTCATCTGCATTTAGAATGGTTGATGAAGTACCTCTAGTTGTACCTGAAATCAATGGTGATGATGTATTCAAGAATAAGGGTATTATTTCTAACCCTAACTGTTCAACAATCATTACATTAGTTGCAGTTAACGCAATTAATAAATTATCAAAGATTAAGGCAATGAATGCTTCAACATATCAAGCAACTTCAGGTGCAGGTGCTGCAGGTCCAGTTGAATTAATGGATCAAATGTCTGAGTTAGCTGATGTATATAAAAAGGATGGAACAATCCTTAACAAGGGTGAATTTGATTCTAAGGTATTCCAATATCAAATTGCTGGAAATGTTATTCCACACATTGGTTCATTCTTAGATAATGGATATACAACAGAAGAAATGAAGATGCAAAATGAAGGTAGAAAGATTATGCATCTACCTGAATTAAATGTAACTTGTACTTGTGTAAGAGTACCAGTTGTTAGAAGCCACTCTATTTCTGTTACAGTTGTAACTGAAAATAAGTTAGAATTAGATGCAGTTAAAGAAGCAATCTCTAAGTCTAAGGGTTGTCGTTTATTTGATAATCCTGAAAAGAAGGAATATCCAATGCCAATTGTAACTTCTGATCAAGATATTGTTTTCGTTGGTAGAATTAGAAGAGATTTAATCAATGAAAATGGAATTACATTATGGTGCTGTGGCGACCAAGTTAGAAAGGGTGCTGCAACTAATGCAGTTCAAATCGCATTAAAGCTTGTAGGCCTAGATTTTTAGGAGGTATTTATGTTAACAGTAACAAAATTTGGTGGTAGCTCATTATCTTGTGCTACACAATTTGCTAAGGTTAAAAAGATTATTGAATCTGATCCAAAAAGAAAAATCGTTGTATGTAGTGCTTTAGGTAAAAGAGATAAGGCAGATACAAAGATTACTGATTTATTATATATTTTACATGCACATTTAAAATATTCAGTTCCTTATGCTGACATTTGGGATATGTTATTTACTCGTTTTGTTGGTGTAAGAAATGAACTTGGAATTGATTATGATATCGAAAAAGATTTAGAATCATTACATTCTGAATTAAATAAGAATATCAGCCAAGATTATTTAGTAAGCCGTGGAGAATATTTAACAACTTTATTAATGTCTAGATATCTTAATTTCAAATTTGTAGATGCTAAAGATTTATTAAGATTTAATTATGATGGTAAGCTAGATGAAAAAACAACTGAAGCTAATGTTAAAGCAGCATTCAATGCATATGGTGCAATTGTAGTACCAGGATTCTATGGTGCATACCCTAATGGTAATATTAAGTTATTGTCAAGAGGTGGTTCAGATGTTACAGGTTCAATTTTAGCTAAGTGTGTAAATGCATCTGTTTATGAAAACTGGACTGACGTATCTGGTATTTTAGCTGCTGACCCTAAACTAGTATCTAATCCAAAAGCAATTAAAGAAATTACTTATGCAGAATTAAGAGAATTATCTTATATGGGTGCATCAGTTTTACATGAAGAAACTGTATTCCCTGTTCAAAGCTTAAATATTCCTATTAACTTAAAGAATACAAATGAACCTGATAATGTAGGTACATTTATCAGAAATGAATGTAGTGATACAACAAACATTGTTACAGGTATTGCTGGTAAGAAGGACTTCTTATCATTCAATATTCAAAAGGATCATATGTCTAATGAAGTAGGATTCTTAAGAAAAGCATTATCTGTATTTGAAAATTATGACGTATCAATTGAGCATGTTCCATCAGGAATTGATTCATTCTCAGTAGTAGTAGCTGCATCATCAGTTGAAAAATGTAGATATGAATTAGTAACTGAGCTTAAACAAGAATTAGAAGCTAATGTATCAATTGATGACAATATCGCATTAGTAGCTGTAGTTGGTAGAAATATGGCTAAAAGAAGTGGCGTATGTGCTAAGATATTTGAAACATTAGGCGCTAAAAAGATTAATGTTAAATTATTAGCTCAAGGACCATCTGAATTAAACATCATCATTGGTGTTGATTCAAAAGATTATGAAGAAACAATTAAAGCTTTATATGATGCTTTAGTAAAATAATGATTTAATTATATGAAAGATGTTGAAATTTATAAAATTCAGCATCTTTTTTATTTTTTTTCAAATTTTTGTCATCTTTTGACTATTATTTAATGAGGGATAAAAACTCAATTAAAAAAATAATAGAAAGAAAGGATGTAAAATGAAGAATAAAAAAGATAATATAGAAAAAGAATATTTTAAAAACAATATTGTTTTTTCTAATCTAATTAATTATTATCTCTATGGTGGTAAGAATATAATTTCACCAGATGATTTAGAAGAATTAGATACCGAATCAAATAATGATAAT
>JAFRXJ010000032.1 GCA_017441525.1 Acholeplasmatales bacterium
ACAAGTACGCTTGTAACTTTTGTTGAGAAATCATATGCAGTATCACTTAAAGTAACACCACCATCTGTACTTGTATACCAGCCACCAAATGTATATACAAAATTGTCATCTTCTGCTTTTGTTGGGTTTGTTGTAGGTTCTGATACTGTATCACCATCAAATACTAATTGAGTTTGAGTATCTGGTGTACCACCCATTGCATTAAATGTTACTTGGAATTTATCTGTTAAATTCCACTTAGCATATAAAATTAATGATTCTTTAATGGTATCATTTTCAAAATCAAATGCTGTTTGTAATCCTTCATCTTTATACCAACCACCAAATGCATATCTAATAGTTTCATCACCTTGTTTTGTAGGATCAGTAGGTCTTGTAATTTTTTGATCATACATGCTTGTTACAGAAGGAACGATAGATCCTCCATTTGATTCAAATCTTATAGTATAAATATTGATTGAATCATACCATTTAGCATAAATTGTTGTTTCAACTGTTATTGGCAAATTAAAATCAAATTCTTCTGTATATGATCTATCTTTATACCATCCAGCAAATGTATATGTATGACCTAATACTCCTGTTTTTGTTGGATCATCGGGTCTTGTTACTTTATTTCCATTTTTAATAGATTGAGGCATAATATTTGAACCACCATCAGTATCAAAAGACACTAGATAAAAAACATCTTCCTCTACTATTTTATTTGTATCTGGATTAGTATCTTCTTTTTTATTCTTATTTTCACAGCCTGCAAATAAAAAAACTGCTGATAATAATCCTAAAAAGATTAATTTCCTTTTTATTTTCATTTTCTTTTTCCTCGTTTTCGCAATTTAATTATATATAATTAATTAACTTATTTCAAGAAAAAAACCAGAGCATATAACTCTGGTTTTAAAAAACTATTAATTAGCTAATTCATGAATGAAGCCAAATAAATTTGTGAACATATCAATTGTCCACCATAAGCCACAAGATGCAGCAACTGCTAATGCAGCTAAGCTAACAATGAAGCTAGGCAAATCATTCTTCATATTAGGCATTGTAACCTTGAAGAAGAAAATACCATCTACGATTGCAACAGCGATTGCACATAAAGCGAAAATTAGGTTAATAAAGAACCAAGGTCCATTTCCATGAACTGGAATACCTAAAATTGTATGGATAATAGTTAATCCAACAATAATTGCAGCAAAGATGATTGAATATGTTAAATTCTTTTCATCATACTTCTTTCCTTCGTTCTTATTTTCTTTCTTATTATCTTCCATTTCTTACGCCTCCCCAATAATAAAATACATGTGTTATTATATCACAATTTTTATAAAAGAAAAGTATTTTTTATATGCCAGTATAATGACTTACAACAATCCAAATAGCTAGACCTATTAAAATACAACCGCCAATAATTGCTGTAATTTCAAATTTCCCTTTAAATAACCTTTCAATCTTATTACCTAAGAACAATCCAACCAACGAAATACAAAATGTTATAACCATAATAATTGATACATGAAGCCATATTGTATTTGTTGAAGATAGGCCTGAATGTAGGGCAACTCCTGTACCTAGGGCATCAATTGCAGTAGCAATACCAAAATACAATACTTCTTTAACAGAAAACTTCTTTGGTTCTTTTTCTTCTTCTTGCTTCTTTAAATCTTTCATTCCCTCAATTAGCATTTTTCCACCAATGAAAAGTAAAAGCGCAAACGCAATCCATGTCACAACATCTGCCATTATTTTACCTGCAGTGGCACCACCTGATTCTCCTACTATTATTGATACTGCCTCAACAAGACAAAATCCAATTAGAGGCATCAATGCTTGCATAACTCCAAACACGCCAGCAATAAAGAAGCTCTTTTTCTTATTAATATCAGTGTAAGTAAGCCCATCAGTTACAGATACTGCAAAGGCGTCCATAGATAAGGCAATGCCTAATAAAATAATTTGTATAATAATTTCAATAGTCATATATTTTTCCCTTTCCCATTAGAAAAAATAAAAAGACCTATACCAAACAGGCATAAGTCTCGTTCTTTAATGTTGAACCTGGATTAACCATTATGTAGGCCAACAACTATATTTAGCGAACTACTCCCGTTCTTCAAAACCTATAGAACTCTATAATACTATAGAATTTTTGTTTGATTCCTTTCTCGTCGAGCCCTAAGATGATATCTTAGTTGGTATTAACTCTCTAAAGGCGTTAATTCCGCACGAACGTATGCGTATATTATATATTATTAATTAATTATTGTCACATATTTTTTTAAATTTATTGCCGCATTATAATCTCTATTTATTATTAGTCCACAATTTGGACATATATATGTTCTATCACTTAATTTTAAATCTATCTTTTTATATCCACATTCACTACATATTTTACTAGAAGAATAATATCTATCTGCCTTAATTATATTAATTCCTACCTTTTGACATCTATCTATAAGCTTATTTAATAATTTGGCAAAGGGATTCTGGTGTATTCCTTTCCTCAAATATTTATTATCTGATTTTTGCATTTGCTTTACATCTAAATCTTCAACACATATTATTTTAGGTCTTTTATTAATTATAGATGATATTACATAATCTATATGAGCTTCCTTCAAATTATTTATTCTTCTAGTGTATTTATTTTTTATCTTTCTTTGTTTTTGATAGTTTTTAGATTCTCTAAGTGATTTCTTTAATTCTTTCGATTTTATATATTTTCTTGATAATTTCTTTTGTAATTTTTTTTCGGTTTTCAGTGCTTTCATATATTTTTTATTAGCTGTAATAGATTTATATACATCATTATCAGAAGTTACTACTGATTTAATATTAATATCAACTCCTATTATATTATCAGTAGTAGTTATTTTCTTTTTAGGTGAATGTTCATCATCTACACCAACCACAATATAAAATCTATTACCTTCTAATACTACTCTAGGATTATAATATTTTACATTTTGAGGTATTCTATCCTTTTCAGCTAAATTGATATAATTTAATACTTGTCTATTATATTTTAGATTATTAGCTATTTTTTCTAGTCTTACCTTTTTATCACTAAATTTTATTTTATATGGATCTACATAAAATGATTTTTTATAATTATCAAATTTTTTCTTAACAGGATATTTAGATAATTTATTAAAATATCTAATAAATGCGTTATATGTATCTTTTATTTCTTGTTTTAAGGCATCATTTGATACATCATAGAATAATATATCTAAATGATTAGTTATCATTTCTTTTTTAGTCATACCTAATCTTTTAGATATTGCAATATCATCATATATTTTCTTTTGTATAGTGAACCATTTTCTAACATCACCACATGAAGGTATTTTCTCTTTATTTTTTATAAATGAATCAATATAATCATAAACAATACTATTACATTCAATACATTTATTTAATGTACGTCTTATTTTAGTCGTCTGTTTATTATTTGGATGAATCATAACCTTATAACAATACATATAATAATAACCTTCTTTCTATATCTAAATTATACTAGATAATAGAAAGAAAGTTTCAGTTTTAAAGTTTGATAAAAAAATGGATTTATAGCACATATAATTATATTTTCTAATGATTTTTGAGAAAACATTAGTAGTGGGTTTTATATAGCTTTATGGGTCTAAATATACTGTTTTGTGACATTGAAAATATGAATGTTTTATATAATTATTGATTATGTTTTTCAAGAAAAAAATTATCACATTATGATAAAATAATATTGGTGATATTCATGAAGGCTTTACTAATAGGAATAAATGCTAAATATATACATCCTAATTTAGCAATTAGATTATTAAAAAAGAATACAACATATGATACTGATATTAAAGAATTCACTATCAAAGATGATATCTCTAATATTGTTGATTATATTAACAATTCTAATTATGATGTCATCGCCTTTTCATGCTATATCTGGAATATTGAAATAATAAAAAATATATTAAATAAAATGAATCATAATAAAGTAATTGTATTAGGTGGACCTGAAGTATCATATAACGCATATGATTATATTGATAATAATATATGTGATTATGTAATAAAAAATGAAGGTGAAGAAGCTTTCCATCTTCTTCTATCATATCTAGATAATAAATATGAATTAGATAAAATACCTAATTTATATTATAAGCATGGATTTACTTACGATAAATTAGTTGATTTATCTAAGATAAAAATGGCTTATGATTTATTAGATGACTTACATAATAAAGTTGTTTATTTAGAGACATCTAGAGGTTGTCCATATAAATGTGGTTATTGTATGGCATCATTAGATAATAAAATAAGATTTTTTGATGTTGAAGAGATTAAAAAACAAATCATATATTTACAATCTAAAGGTGCAAGAGTATTCAAGTTTTTAGATAGAACCTTTAATGCTAATAAGAAATTCATTGATTTAATCGATTTTATTATAGAAAATCATAAAGAAAATGAATCATACCAATTTGAAATAACAGGAGATTTATTAAAGCCTGAATATATTGATTATATTAATAAAAAAGCTCCAAAAAATTTAATAAGATTTGAAATAGGAATCCAATCTACAAATATAGAAGCTAATCTAGCTGTAGGAAGAATTCAAAATAATAAATTATTATTTTCAAATATCATAAAAATCCAAGATGCAAATATAATAGATTTACATCTAGATTTAATTGCAGGTCTACCTAAAGAAGACTATTCTTCTTTTATGAAAACATTTAATGATTGTGTATCTTTAAGACCTAAAGAATTACAACTAGGATTTTTAAAGTTACTTCATGGTACAAGATTATATAATGAAGCTACTTTATATGGATATATTTGGGATAAAAATGCACCATATGAAATAGTATCTAATGATTATTTAAGCGAAAAAGATATAGAAAATATCCACTACGCTGAAGATTCTTTTGAAAGCTATTACAATAGCTATTTAATGAGAAATACAATGATGATTGTATTAGATAACGAAAAGAATCCTTTCTTATTCTTTAATGAATTAGGTAAAAAAGATTTCAAGCATAAAACATTAGAGCATTTATTTAAAACAATTGATGATTTTGTAAAAGTTAAATCATATTATAAAGAATTTCATAAATCTATAATTATAGATTATTTAAATCATTATAATTTAAAGCCTAAGGCTTGGTGGGATGAAGCCTTAAATTCTAAAGATAAGAATAAAGTAATTAGAGTATTATTTGAAAAAGGATTATTAAATGACACACTAGATAATTTATATAAATATTCAATGGTTATACCTCTTTTAGATACATATATAATAGCTATCTATAAAGCAAATGAAAAGAAAATAATAGAAATTAAAAAGGGCTAGAAAATAGCCCTTCTATCATTCTTATTCTCTTCCATCCCAGCAATAAGTACATAACTTATCTTCATCAATTTCACAAGCCTTCTTTAAATCATCAAGTCTATTGAATTGAAGTGATGTGAAATTTAATTCTTTTCTAATTTCTTCTACCATTGCCTTATATTTATCTCCATCTGGATTAATATATGACTTAATAGTTTCAGGATCTTGATTACCTTCTAGTTTTTGAATAGTCTTTCTAGTAATTAATTCCATTTCAGAATTAGAACGGCTGAAATTTAAATATTTACAACCATATAGTAGTGGTGGACATGCAGATCTAATATGTACTTCTTTTGCACCACTTTGGTATAAGAATTCAGTTGTTTCTCTCATTTGAGTACCACGAACAATTGAATCATCTATTAATAATAGTTTCTTATCAACAATTAAATCATGAACTGGAATTAATTTCATTTTAGCAATTAAATTTCTCTTTGATTGAATTGTTGGCATAAAGCTTCTAGGCCATGTAGGTGTATATTTAATAAATGGTCTAGAGAATGGAATACCACTTTGATTTGAATAACCAATAGCATGTGCAATACCTGAATCAGGTACACCAGCTACTGTATCTGGAGTTGCTGAATCACGAGATGCAATATATTTACCACAATTATATCTCATCTTTTCAACTGATAATCCTTCATATGAAGATGATGGATAACCATAATATACCCATAAGAATGTACAAATTCTCATCTTTAATCCTGGTTCCACTAGCATTTTAACGCCATCTTGAGCTGATACAAAATCAATTTCACCAGGTCCTAGTTCTCTATAATGCTTATAGCCTAAATTTAAGTAAGCGAATGATTCGAATGCAACGCAATAGCTTCCATCACTCTTCTTACCAATTACGGCTGGAGTTCTACCAAATTTATCTCTTGAAATATATAATCCTTTTTCGTTCATTAAAAGAACTGTTAAAGATCCATCTACTATTTCTTGAACATATTTTAAACCATCAATAAGATTCTTCTTTTGATTGATAATAGATGCAGCAAGCTCTGTAGGATTAATATCTCCACCACTCATTTCTAAGAAATGAGAAGTTCCGTTTTCTACTAATTTTTCTTCTAATTCATTAATGTTATTAATTTTACCAACAGTAATGATTGCGTATGTACCATGATGTGATTTAACAATTAAAGGTTGTGGTTCATAATCAGATATACAACCAATACCCATATTGCCTTTCATTTCTAATACATCACGTTCAAATTTTGTTCTAAATGGTGAGTTTTCAATATTGTGAATAGCTCTATTAAAGCCGTTTTCACCAAATACTGCCATACCACCACGTCTAGTACCTAAATGTGAATGATAATCTACTCCAAAGAATAAATCAAATACACAATCACGTTTAGATGTTACTCCAAAAAATCCACCCATAATGAATTCCTCCAAAAAATACAGCATAATTATACTACATATATTTATTAAATTAAAGTAAAAAATTCAATAATATATTTTATAAAAATATAAAGAGTATATCATGCCGATATACTCTCAATTTAAAATAACTATTTTGGTTCCTCAACACTATCTCTTCCAGGGATATTTTCAACAGATTCTTCTACAAGTGTTGTGATTTCATCTTCATATTTATCTTGCTTATCTAGATCATCCCAAGATAATTCATTTGCTTCATCTTCTGCGATTTCAGCTGAATTTTTAACCTTTTTAACAACAAACTTAATAATAAATCCAGATGCAAATACTAATACAGTTACAACCCATCCAGCAATTATTTCTGCAGCTAAATCATATGATTTTTCATATCTAAATCCATTTTTAATTAATGCAATAATTTGCCATACAAATAAGAATCCTAATGCTAATGGTGCTAATATCTTTATAGATGTTATAAACCACCAAGATGGCATTTTGAATTTATCAGTGTTTTTATTTATTTCATTCAATACCTTCTTAGGCTTAAAGAACCATCCAACAAATAATGCTTCAAGTAAACCTATGATAATTAATGAATATGCATTAGTCCAGTTATCTACTATATCTAGATATGAGACACCTACACCTGTTATATATACAATTGATATTAATGCTGCAATTATAGCAATAATTAATGTAGTCTTCTTCTTTGGTAATTTAAATTTATCAGCTACTGCAGCTGCAACACCCTCTAAAATTGAGAATGCTGAATCTATAGCTAGAGTACATAACATAAAATAGAATACAAATCCAAAGATTGCATTACCTACTCCAAATGGAGTTAAATTAACAATCGCAGTTGGATAAATAATATATGCTGTTTTAACACCAGAATCACTCATATCTGCAACTGTTTTTCCTGTTGAATACATTGTGGTAAATAAAACTATACCAGATAAAACAGAAATTGCTAAATCACTAAATGCAATAATAATTGAATCTACTGCAATATTTGATGTTTTCTTTAAATATGAACCATATGCAAACATAATAGCCATCATTATTGATAAACTATAAAATGATTGTCCCATAGCGGCAACCCAAAGGTTAACATTTCCAAATGCTTCCCATTTTGGAATAAATAGGGCACCTAATGCTTCTCCTAAATGCGGATTATTTATAAAACCTCTACCTGCTAATATTAATAACATAGCAACTGGTAAAAATACTGTGAATTTAACAACTTTACCAACTTGAGATACACCATTTCTTATACAACCATAAATAAATGCCCAAGCAAGTCCTAAACATAATAATAAGATAATACTTATATTTCCAGCATTTGGTCTTCCTTCAGATGGAATAAATGATGTTCCTGAAGTATTTAAGACACTTTCAGCCCATAAATTAGATGCTGTTTCAGGTGTTGAATGTGTTGTTGCAAATTTAAATGCTAAGAAACACATTAAAATACACCATGCGAATACTACTGCATAATATGTTAAAATGACAAATGCGTTCGCAACGGCAGCCCAACCAACTGGTTCTGCCTTTTTATTTACAAGTCGCATAGCCTTAGGCGCTCCACCTTGTGCTTTTCTACCTATAGCTGTTTCCATCATTAAAAGTGGAATACCCAAAGCTAACATACAAATTATATATGCAAATAAAAATGCTCCGCCACCATACTTAGCACAAAGTCCTGGGAATCTCCAGGCATTTCCTAAGCCTACTGCTGATCCAATAGAAGCCAAAACAAACGCTCCTCTATTTGACCACTTCTCTCTCATTTAAAATCACCTCTAAACAAAAGTATTATACCATAAATAATATAGAAAAAAAACAGAGATTACTCTCTGGTCTTAAATTATCGACGTTCCTTAATACGTGCAGCCTTAGCTGATAATGTACGAATGTAATGAAGCTTAGCTCTACGTACTTTACCTTTTCTAACTACATCTATATGGTCGATTGATGGTGCATGAACAGGGAATGTACGTTCAACACCGATTCCATAAGAAATCTTTCTTACTGTGAATGTCTCAGAAATACCAGCACCTTGACGCTTAATTACTAAGCCTTCGAATACTTGGATTCTGTGAGTATCACCTTCAACGATTTTAACATAAACCTTAACACTGTCTCCTGGACGGAAGCTAGGACGATCTTGTAAGTATTCAGCTGTGATTTCGTTGATTAATGCTTGACCCTTTGCGTTTGCCATAGTATCTATTCTCCTTCTAACAAAACTCATAGCCAAAATCCCAATTGCCAGCGGAGTATTGTGCTTTGCTGTAATAACAGCCCTTAAATGATAACATATATAAAAATAAATTTCAACAATTATTTTAAATATATTTATATATTAAAAAAGTAAAAACTCGACTATCAAATAAAATGTAGCCGAGCTTTTTAAGCTTTATTATTTGGATAATACTGTTACTTCACCATGGATAATTATAGTAACTAAATCAATAATTGATAAAAAGAATCCAATGAAACCAATAATATCTAGGATTGCTCCTACTAAAGTCGAAGGTTCTTTACTATCAATAAACTTGAAGATTCTATATACTGCACCAACAGCCCATCCCCAGAAAGGAATGAAAAGTAAAATCTTAATAAGTTTTGATTGTGAGTCTAACCATTTAGCCATTCTATAATCCTCCTAAATTATTCGCTTTTTTCTTCAGCAGTTTCTTCTTTAGCTTCTTCTGCTTTTTCATCAGAAGTTACAGTACCTTTAATTCCAAAGCTTTCTCCGCCTGGAACAAATAATTTAATATTACCACTTGTAAGTACATGTACTAGGTCAACAATTGAGATGAAGAATCCGATGATACCAATAATATCTAAGATTGCTCCTACTAATGATGCAGTTTCCTTAGTTTCAATAAACTTGAAAAGTCTATAAAGAGCACCAATAGCCCATCCCCAGAAAGGAATGAAAAGTAAAGCCTTAATACCTTTAGATTGTTCATCAACCCATTTTACAAATCCCATTTTTTTCTCCTCCTATATATAATTAAATTATACTACTTAATAAAGGTCTATTCAATAATTTAATGATTAGTTATTTAATAATTCATCTTTATAATATTTATTTCCATCTTTAGAATTAATTGTAGTATTCTTTAAGCCGATTTTTTCACATAAAGATAAATTTAAACCATTATCACAATTAACAAATACATTATCGAAATAAATATCATGAATTGGAAGTTCTTTTAGACCATTAATTTTAATACCAGTTTTAGCATGATCACAAATGATATTTTCTAAATAAATATTTTTAAATTCAGGAACATCATCAGCTAAAACTGTAACCTTTCCTTCTTTTTCATCTTCAATATTTACTAATACATATCCCATTGTGAAAATGAATGCTTCTTCTATGATATCAGTCATTGTAATATTTTTTATTGTGATGCTTTCAACAACACCACCTCTACCAATTGCTGATTTAAATCTAACACCAATATCAGTTCCGGCAAAAATACAATTTTCAACTAATATATTAGATACACCTCTAGACATTTCAGATCCTACAACGAATCCACCATGTGCATTATATACCTTACAATCATGAATCCATACATTCTTTGTAGGTATTTTTGTTTCTCTTGCTTTTCTATTTTTACCAGATTTAATACAAATACCATCATCGCCTACAGCAAATACTGTATTAGAGATTTCACAATTTTGGCAAGATTCTAAATCTATACCATCACCATTTTGAGCATAAGCTGGATTTTTAATTGTAGCATTTTCCAATGTGAAATTTGTACAATATAGCGGATGTACATTCCATGCAGGCGAATTTGCTAATGTAACATCTTGAATTAATACCTTATTACATTTAATAAATGATACAAATACTGGTCTATAAACATCATAGTTTTCAGAAGCTATTTCTAATGCCTTAGGATCATCATAATCAGGTTCACCTTTTAATACACCATCATAATATGTTTTAGTAGGGCACCAAATTCCACCCTCTTTTCCTTCAATAACATATTGTGATATTTTTAATTTTCTATCCCATTGCTTAGATGTAAGCTTAAATTGCTTAATACCACGCCATAAATCGCCAGAACCATCTAAAATACCTTTACCAGTAATGGCAATATTATTCTTTCCTTCTGCTGAAATTGGAGATATTGCTCTTATTCTTTTAATACCCTCATATTCAGTAAATCTTAATGGATATTCTTCTTTTGATTTTGTGAATTTAACATAAGCATTACTTGCTAGATTTAAATTAACATTGTCCTTTAATTCGATTGGGCCAGTTAAATAGAATCCATTAGGAATAAATACCATACCACCACCATTAGCTGAGCATGTATCTATTGCCTTTTGAATAGCCTCTTTATTATTGAAATCAGCTCTACTTTGAGCACCGAAATCTAATATATTATAAATATCCGGTTTAAATTCTGGTCTTTTTACATCGAAATTCATAGATTCACATCCTTTTTATTATTTTTTAGTTGTTGAACCAAAGCCACCATTTCTTGTTTCAGTAGCATCATCATCTATAGTTATACCATATTCTACAAAGATTCCTTGCATAAAGCCAGTACCTTTTTTAATTTCTACTGTCTTATTTTCATTAGAATCATTTGTAATCTTTGCGAAAATATGTCCTTCATTATCTGAATAATAATAATCAGAATCAATAATACCTACAGTATTATTTAATTGAAGACGATATTTAAATCCTAAGCCACTTCTTGGATATAACTTTAATACATAATTATCTTCCATTTGTGCTCTAATACCTGTAGGAATTTTAATTGTTTTTCCTGGTTCTAATACTATATCAAATGGAGCAAAAAAATCATATCCTGCAGATCCCTTTGTAGCTCTTTTAGGTAATTTTATATCATCATATAATGCTTTAATTTCAGCATCATTTTTATCATCAAAGCCAGTTTTGAATTGTTCAAATGATACCTTTTCAAACTTAGCTATTCTTTTAAATTCCATATTTATTTCCATCCTTATTTAAAAATTAAAGTATGAAGGGGGACTTCATACTTTATCTTTTATTAACATGAGCCATCATCGTATAATACGATTCTGCCTTCTCTTTTTGTAGCTTTAACATCTATTACTCTTTGATTTGAGCTTCCTACCCAGTGTAGTTTAGCATCAAATTTATCCATTTCAAATCTACCATCACATACAACATCTAGCATTGAAATGAAAGGTAATCCTGAAATTTGTTCCCAAGTATAGCCTGTATATAACCACTTAGTTTTATTAGGGAATTTTGCATTTATTTCTGCAACTAATTCACCTATTTCATTAACATTAACTGGATGAAGAGGATCTCCACCTGAGAATGTAATTCCTGAAATATAATCTTTTTTTAATTCGGCGAAGATTTCTTCCTTTGCGGCATCATCAAATGGAATTCCACCATTTGGATCGTGTGTCACTGGATTATGACAGCCAGGACAATGATGTCCACAGCCGGCAACCCATAAAACTACACGAAGGCCGCTACCGTTTAACATATCATCCTTTGTAATATTATGATAGCGCATTTCTACATACTCTTCCTTTCGGCAATTTCAGCCATCTTAGCTTCATTTAAACGAGTATCTCCATTAACTCGTGAGTATGATAAATATCCATTCATTCTCTCAATTTTAGTTAAATTACGGCTACCACACTTTGGACATTCATCCATAGATAATTCTTGGTGACCACAATCTTCACAATATGCTAAAGACATATTAACTCCCTCATAAAGTCCCATATCCATAGCTCTTCTAATTAATACCTTTATGGCATCAACATTATAATCAATTGGGTATTTAACATATTGAATTTTTCCACCATTAGATAATTCCCAGAATTTCTTTTCCTTATCTTGTTTTTGAATTGGTGTAATATTTTCTGTAACATGACAATGGAATGAATTTGAAACATATGGTCTATCAGATACATTTTCAACGATTCCATAAATCTTTCTAAATTGTGTAATTTGAGTACCACATAGTGATTCAGCAGGTGTACCATAGATTGCATATAAATTACCATCTGCATGTTTGAACTCTGCAATCTTTTCATTAATATGCTTTAATACTTCATATGCGAATTCACCATCTTCAGCAATACTCTTACCATTATATAATTCTTGTAATTCATTTAGGGCAGTATATCCAAATGATGCAGTTGCTGATTTTAATAAAGGCTTAATCTTATCATGTGGATTTAAATGACCACCATAAAATCCACCTTGACAATATGCAAGTGGGTTAGTAGATGCTCTCATTTCACCTAAATATTCATAAGTACGTTGATGAATTCTTCTTATCATTTCTAGATAATAATCTAGAACTTCATAGAAATCTCTAGATTCCTTTCTAGATTTAGCTAAAATCATAGGAAGGTGAAGTGAAATTGCACCAATGTTAAATCTACCTACAAATACAGGCTTATCATCTTCATCTGCTGGTTCCATACCACCACGTTCATACCAAGGTGATAAGAAGGCACGACAGCCCATTGGAGAAATGATTCTTCCGTATTTCTTATACATTTCAGAAATATATCCCTCACCAGTTAAACTTAACCAATCTGGATACATAGTCTTAGATGAGCATAATACTCCTTCTTCAAATAGATCTTCGTTGATACATCCAGGTCCATGTAAATCCTTATCATATAAGAATACAATCTTAGGGAATAATACTGGTCTCTTTCTACCAGGTTTACCTTGACCACCACGTCTAACCTTTAAGCACTCAATAGTACACATCTTTGCAAATCTAGATGTACCAGTACCTAAAGTAACTGTGATAAATGGATAATCGCCTCTTGAAGAACCAACAGTATTAAATTTATATTCAAGACCTTGCCAGCCTTGTTTAAATTCATTTCTTACATCTTCAATAGCTTGTTCATTAGCTTTAACTCTGGTTAAACCTAATCCAACATATTTATGATAATATTTTTGATATGACTTTTCAGCATATTCATCTAATATTAAATCAATAGATGGAACGGTAAATCCACCATATTGTTGAGCAGCAGTTGATAATACGATATCTCCAATGACATCAAATGCTACATCTAGTGACTTTGGTTCATTATACCAAATGTTACCCATTTCAAAGCCACCCTTTAAAACTGTTTGAACGTCAAAAAGACAACAGTTCATTGTGTCACGACGAGCATTCATATCATGAATATAGAAATATCCATCATTAATTGCCTGTAATTCTTCTACATTTAAGAAGAACTTCTTATATAATTCTCTATTAAGCTGGTTATATATTAAGCTTCTCTTTGTAGAAACTAAGGCACTATCAGTGTTAGAATTTTCTTTATCTCCGATATACATAATAGATTGGCTCTTTGTATAAACCTCATCTAGCATGTGTACGAAATCTTGCTTATAGTTACGATAGTCTCTATAGCTTTTAGCTACAGTTGGGAAATGTTTTTCAAGAGATCCTTCTACAAAGTTGTGCATTTGAGCAATAGATACCTTTTCTAATTGCTTTTCTTTGATGCCACTAATAACAGTGTCAACAATGTTCTTTAGATCCTCTTCTGTGAAATTGATTAATACACGGGCTGCAGATTTAGAAACAGCCTTTTTAATTTTTTCTGGATTGAATTGTTCGATAGTTCCATCCTTTTTAACAATAACTATATTCTCCAATTTTAACACCCCTTTTAAAGATACTTAAATTGTATCATTATAGGGGGTTATTTACAATAAAGATAAATCTATATTTTTTTTATTAATATTTTAGATATCTATTATAAATTTTTTTTATAGTTTTTTATCTATTTTACCATTGAAAAAATAAAATGTATTTTAGCATACTACATTTGATATATGTTGTATTTTGCGGTAGCACATATTTTTTGAAATTTTTAAAATAATAAATTTAATTTATAATAGGTATCTTTCTTTTTGACTTGAAAAATGTATCTTATAGTATTCTAAACTACATATAAAAATCTTTAAAAAAAGGACTTGAAAAAGTCCTTAATTTTTTGCTATTAATATATACTATTTATTTAGCTTCTTTAGTAGCTCTTCAGTCATTGCTTCGTAGCCTGGTTTACCAAGTAAGGCAAACATATTTTTCTTATAAGATTCAACACCAGGTTGATCAAATGGATTAACCCCTAATGTGTAAGCTGATACACCACAAGCAATCTCGAAGAAATATGCCATATAACCATACATATATGCTGAAATTTCAGGGATTGTTACTCTGATGTTTGGAACTCCACCATCAACGTGAGCTAGCATTGTTCCATTCATAGCCATCTTATTAACATAATCCATTGATTTACCAGCTAAGAAATTTAAGCCATCAAGATTATCTTCAGTCTTATCAATCTTAATATCACATTCAGGCTTTTCAACAGCGATTACTGTTTCGAATAATGTTCTTTCACCTTGTTGAATCATTTGACCTAATGAGTGTAAGTCTGTTGTGAATGCTGCAGATGTAATCCAAATACCTTTGTTATTCTTTCCTTCAGATTCACCATATAATTGCTTCCACCATTCAGCGAAATAATTTAATTTTGGTTCGAAGTTAACAAGCATTTCAATCTTCTTACCACTTCTATATAATACATTTCTAATTAATGCATATTTTAGTGCATCATTTTTAGAAATATCCTTTTCCATATATTGGAAGTATGCATCCTTTGCACCCTTCATCATTTCATCAATATCAATACCAGCAGCGGCAATTGGTAAAAGTCCTACTGCAGTTAATACTGAATATCTACCACCCACATCATCAGGTACTACAAATTCTGCATATCCTTCAGCATCAGCTAAAGTCTTTAATGCTCCTCTTTCCTTATCTGTAGTTGCGTAAATTCTATTCTTCGCCTCAGCCTTACCATATTTTTTCTCCATGTAGTCTTTAAAAATTCTAAATGCGATGGCAGGCTCAGTTGTTGTTCCTGATTTAGAAATAACATTAATAGAGAAATCCTTATCCTTTAAATATTCTAAAAGCTCTGAAGCATATGTAGATGAAATTTGATTTCCTACGAAGATTACTTCAACACCCTTTTGTCCAAAATATTTCTTTAACATTTCAATTGCTGATCTAGCACCTAAATAAGATCCACCAATACCGATTGCTAGTAATACATCAGATTGTGCTTTAATTTTAGCTGCTGCTTGCTTGATTAATGAGAATTCTCTACTATCATAATTAATTGGTAAATCTAACCAACCAAGGAAATCATTACCAGGTCCTTTTTACTTCTTAATAATTCATGTGCTTTAATAATTTCATCAGATACTTCCTTAAATAGCTTTTCATCATAAAAGCCTTTAGTCTGAGAAATATCTAAACATAATTTCTTTTCCATATTTAATTTCCTCCGATTAACTGTTATATAAATTATACACCAAAAAAGAAATCATTTAAAGACCTTAAAAAAAAGATGATTAGTAAATTAACTAATCATCAAAATAATACCAAATCCAGCAAATCCAATGCCGGCACCTAAAAGACCACCAACTAATACCTCAATGCCTCTATGTCCTAGCATTTCTTTAAGCTTTCCTTTTTTACCATAATATTCTTGAATTTCTTCCTCAGTTAATTCATCAGCTAGTCTATTTAAGATTCTAGCATGTTTAGATGCTTCAAGTCTTACACCCATAGCATCATACATTATAACTGATGAAACTACAACCGCAACAGCGAATGCCCATGATAATTGATTTTCATCATGAAACTGTAACATACCTAAAAGTACACATAAGCATACACAAAGTGATGAATGTGATGAAGGTAATCCTCCAGTTGTAAATATAAATCTTGGTTCAAATTTTTTATGTTTAATTGAAAATATAACAACTTTTAAAAGCTGTGCTACAAGCATCGCAATTAAGCATGTAATAATAATTTGAACAGCTCTCGTTGTCATTAATTCCTTTGTTAATTCCTTTGGACTATTTTCTAAAAATATCATGATTATTCACCAATTACGTTTTTAACCTCAATAACTTCAGGTACATATTCAACTAATAGTGCTTCAATTCCATCCTTTAAAGTTGAATCTAAGGCACCACAATCTATACAAGCACCAAGCATTCTTACATATACAATACCTTCTTCGAATTTCAAAAATTCGATATCTCCACCTTCAGAGTTAAGATAAGGTCTTACTTTATTAATTATTTTTTCTATTTCAGAAATAATAACCTCATTAGTTCTCTCTTCCATAATACTACACCTTTATTTTCTATTATATCTATTAAACTTTCCTTTTTTCTCTTTCTTAGAAGGGTCAAAGTCAGGACTTGCAGAAACAAATGTTTGTTCTGGCTCCTTTTCTTTTTGTGCACTAGAATTATTCTTTCTTTGGTTATTATTCTGTGCCTTATCATTCTTAATAATTTCTACTAAATCATTAGGTAATGTACCCTTAGGAATACTATTTAGCTTTGCAGGGTCTATAACAACATTAACATCAGTTTTAGGTGTTGTTGCTAAAACAAGTGATTCCTTATCAAAGTTTTCTTTTTTAATTGTAGTTATGTCAAATCTAGAGTCTATGGTTATAGGATCAGTATCATTCTTTTCAAGTGATTTAAATTCATTTTCACTATGAATTCTACTCAAAACAAAATATGGGCATCCAAATGCACATGAATCCTCAATAAACTTATCAATATTTTTATAATAATTGTTACTATTTGGATTATCATCAAATCCCTTTAATCTTAAAATATTAGAAGATATATCTCCAAATATATATTGATATTTATCAAGACATTCTTCTATATATTTTTCTTGGAATGCTTCAAGATTAAAGGCATCTCTATAATTTCTTTCTAGTTTATATAATCCTTTATTACTCTTAATTAACATAAAAACACCTACATTGTAAAATTATACATCTTTTTGATATTTAATCAAATTAAATATAATTATTATTTAATAAATAATTATAAAATCCTTCTATTCCTAAAATAATATCAGATTCAGTCTTAGAAAAATCACCTGTATACCAAGGATCTGAAATATCTCTATTTAAACCTGCATATTCTAAAAATAAATGAACTTTATTCTTATTATCATTATTTATAAATCTTTTTAGATTATATAAATTATTTTGATCCATTATAATAATGAAATCATAATAATCATAATCCTCCACTCTAAATCTTCTGGCAGTCTTTTTAGAAGCATCTATATTATATTTATCTAATACTCTTTTAGTACCATAATGAATATGATTACCTATTTCTTCATTTGATGTAGCACAAGATTCAATATAAAATTTATCAGCTACACCCTTTTTGGAAACATAATGTTTAAATAAATATTCTGCCATAGGGCTTCTACAAATATTGCCATGACAAACAAATAATACCTTAATCATTAGATTCAACTAAGCAAACGGCTTCACAAGCTATTGCCTCTCCTCTTCCAATGAAACCCATCTTTTCATATGTTGTTGCCTTAACACTAATATATTTAACATCAACATTTAATATCTTAGCTATACTTTCTCTTATTTGCTGTCTAATTGGGTTTATTTTGATGTTTTGTGAATAAATCATAACATCTATATTATTTAAATGATAATTCAAATCTAAGACCTTTTGATAACATTCCTTTAATATTATTTTAGAATCCATATTTAGTGTTTTATCACTATTATCAGGATAGAATGTACCAAGATCACCTAAAGCAAGGCTTCCTAATAAGCTTTCAGCTATCGCATGTAATACTACATCGGCATCACTATGACCTAATAGGCCAATCTCAGATTCAATTTTAACGCCACCTAAAATTAGATCTCTATTAAAAACTAATTTATGGGTGTCCCATGAATGACCAATTCTAATCATATTTCCTCCATAATATTTTAGCAAGCTCATAATCAAGCGCTGTTGTTATTTTAAATAAATCATCAGATGCATAAATTAATTTAGTATCCATTTCAGGATGATAATATTCAACAATTGACAAATCATCAGTAAATTGCATATTATCCTTTAATGCTTTATTATATGAATCTAATAATATATCTTTTTTAGAGCACTGAGGTGTATAAGCTTTAATTAGCTTGTCTCTATCTAATGTATTAATTTTAGTTCCACGTTGTTCTTTAATTGTATCTTTACACTCTGAACATACTAATACATTTTTATCATTTAATAATTCTTCTTTTATTTCATTTATTAATTCTTTAGTTATAAATGGTCTAGCACTATCATGGATTAATACATAATCATTAGATACCATCTTTAATCCATTAATAACACTTTCTTGTCTTGTTTTTCCACCAAATGTATATTTAACATTTTTAGGTAATGATTTAATTATTTTTTCATTATCTTTACTGATGACACAAATAACTTCATCAACAGTTTTTAGTAATACTTCAAGTGAATATTCATATACCTTCTTGTTACCAAGAGGTAATAATATTTTATTAATATCCATATTCATTCTTTCGCCTTTGCCAGCCATAAGAAGTATTGCTGAAAACATATTATCACCCTTCTATAACTAAATCTAAATAAACATCATATGAATCTGATTTAAAATCTAGATTATTTAATTCTTTATAAATAACTCCAATTTTAAATCCTTTATAATCTTTTAAATATCTATCATAATATCCTTTTCCATAGCCAAGACGCTGTCTTGTCTTAGAAATAGCAACACAAGGAATTATGAAGCATTCTATCATATCTCTTGGTGTAATATCTCCAACAGGCTCCTTAGTTTTAAATTTGGCATCAACTAATGTATCACCTAATTTATATTCTATAAAGGATATTTCATCTCTTGTGATTGGAAGATAAAACTTCTTGTTGGGATATTTTTTTATTATATTTAATATATTTATTTCACTTCCAATTGGATAATATATACCAATTCTATTATATTTTTTTATAGCTTCTTCTAATCCATTAACAATTTTATTATTAATAGATTCATTAGCTAATTTATTTCTAATTGAAAGTGCATATTTTCTTGTTTCTTCTTTATTCATTACTTTATGTCCTTAAAATAAGCATATGATGATGAATAATTTTCATGAGATGCAATTCTAAGTGCGTTCTTTGCGTTAGTTAATGCATCTTGTGGGTTAGGTGTATCATTTGAATATGATATACCCATATTAATATCAGCAGTTATTTTATTTCCTGCCATTTCTGCAGTAACATGTAATATCTTTTCGTCATTTCTTAATTGACTCTTTAACATTTCCATCTTATTGTAGTTTGTTATAAACGCAACGAACTCAAGACCTGAAACTCTATAGATATAATTATCTACAACAAATGTTTGTTTAAAGAAATTAACATATTCTGATAACATCATATTACCAATTCCTCTACCATATTTTTCATTGATATCTGGAATTGATGATACTCTAAAGTGTACTACTTCAAATACACTATCATTTAATTGTAATGCTTTAAATCTCGCAAGCATTTCTGGCTCACTACCAACTGAATCTAAGGCAGTATCTGTCTTTTCATATCTATAATCATCAATTACTGACATGATACCACAAAGCTCAATAGTGTTTCCTGATATTACTTTATGTCCTTGTTCTTTTACATAAACATAATATGAGCCTGTATTATATCTATATGTGATTGAATAATCATCATCTTTTAGATTATTCATTACATCTTGATATAATGGCATATCTTCTGGATGAATTCTTGAATAGAAATCATTACTATCCATACTATTTCCGTTTAAGAATAATCTTTTAACTAAGATGTCATTAAACCATATAGATTTATCATTTAAATTATTAAAGTAAATACCATCAGAAGTTTTATATAGTATTGTAATAAAACGGCTCTTAATTAAATCTAATTCTGCAGTCTTATCTACTATTTCTTTTTCCATTCCAACAAGTGTTTCTTCATTTTTCTTATCACCTATTAGAATTCTTCCTTTATATTTACCTCTACTAAATACACATGATTCATTAAAATATAGGGCATCATGTCTAGCGTTATCATCTAATATATTTATTTCAACGCTTTTAACTGATCCTTCTTTAGCATATTTTTCATAATGATCATAATATTTTTTAATATCCTTTTTAAAGGCTTCTTCACCATTTAATCCAACGATACGATATTTGTTTTCAATAATATCAAAGAAATTCTTTCTCATTGCATCTTCTGGTGCAATTTCTAAATCTTTTGCTAGAAGGGTTGATATTTCTTTTATTCTATCTTTTTTATCTAATAAAACGAAATATTTTGTTTCATCTAATGATTTTGTTAATATCTTATGAAGCTTTTCATTTGATAAAGATAAATCAATAGTTGTAAAGAATAGGAATAAAACAATCAAATCAACACCAATTAATCCAAATCTTTCTAGATTAATCCATAAATCTCTATTGCTAGTAGCATTTTGTATTTCATTATGAAATGCTAGGCATAGGCCTGCAGCAAATGTCATTAAAAAGCTTACTAATAGTTTTACTTTAAATAACATATGTTTAGCGAAGCATTGCATAATGATTATTATTGTTATTAAAGCTGATAGGGCAAGAGGAATAATAGGACTTTGATTAAAATAATCTAGAATAGCTATTTCCTCAATTATCATTCAAAAATCACCTCATAATAAGCAATAAATACTAATATAGCTAAAATAACTAATGAAATTAAACAAACTATTTAAGGTTTAACTATTTTATTTGTTCCTGGCTTAGCATTTGATCTTAAAAGTAAAACAAATGGAGATGTTATTAATTCAACTATAAAATTAAGTATTTTCATAATCTATACCTCCTAGTCACCTAAATAAATATTAATATATTCTAAAAGCTCGTTTTTAGAATTCATTACATTCATTAATCCTGCACAAGCGATATGTACTGTACCTGTTTCTTCTGAAACAATTATTGTTAGGGAATCTGTAATTTCTGATAAACCTAAGCCAGCTCTATGACGAGAACCAACTGTTTTATCCAATGTTGCATCTTGTGATAATGTATAATATGCTGCAGCACAAATTATTTTATTACCTCTAATAATTACACCACCATCATGAAGTGGAGAATCTTTAATGAAGATTTGTTCTAATAATTCTCTTGAGATATCAGAATTTAAGTTAATAGCTCTTTCAGCATATTGTTGTAAAGAGTTATGAAGCTCAAATGTTATTAGGGCTCCAACCTTTTGGGCACTCATGTTAAATACTGCATCTACTATTGATTGTCTAGTAGCTTGAGTTGATGACATTAACATTGCCTTTTTATTATCATCTGCCTTGTGGTATTCCATTAGCTTTCTTAATTCAGGAGCTAAAAGGATTGCACAAAGAACAATGTATACACCAAATACAGCTCCATAGATTTTAGAAGAAATTGTAAAACCAAATTGATCCGCTGCAATCTTAATAATAAACATTAATACTCCTATTATTGTCAAATTTAATGCTTTCTTAAACTTAATACATAAGAAAACAACAAATGAAATAATAACTAGCGCTAAATATCCATCAATTATTATTCTTGCTACAAGATTTTCTTCCAAAAACTCTGAAATACCTTCAAAAAATTCTGGTATGCTTAAAAATAACATATTAAGACCCCTCTTCAAAATTATGTACATTATAATACATTCTATTAATTATTATACAATAATTAAAGTGTTTCTTAAATATAAAAAAATAAAAAACATCGAACTAAATCGATGTTTAATATATAAAAAGGTAGGTTTGAAAATAAAAATGGTGCTTCAGGGCGGGATTGAACCGCCGACACCAGGATTTTCAGTCCTGTGCTCTACCAACTGAGCTACCGAAGCATTTAATAGTGGCGGTCCGGACGAGACTCGAACTCGCGACCTCCTACGTGACAGGCAGGCATTCTAACCAACTGAACTACCGGACCACTATGATTTAAATTTGGTTGCGGGAGAAGGATTTGAACCAACGACCTCCGGGTTATGAGCCCGACGAGCTACCAGACTGCTCTATCCCGCGATGTATGGCGGAGAAAGAGGGATTTGAACCCCCGCGGGACTTGCATCC
>JAFRXJ010000033.1 GCA_017441525.1 Acholeplasmatales bacterium
ATTATCATTATTTGATTCGGTATCTAATTCTTCTAAATCATCTGGTGAAATTATATTCTTACCACCATAGAGATAATAATTAATTAGATTAGAAAAAACAATATTGTTTTTAAAATATTCTTTTTCTATATTATCTTTTTTGTTCTTCATTTTACATCCTTTCTTTCTATTATTTTTTTAATTGAGTTTTTATCCCTCATTAAATAATAGTCAAAAGATGACAAAAATTTGAAAAAAAATAAAAAAGATGCTGAATTTTATAAATTTCAACATCTTTCGCATAATTATTAATTATTAATTTTTAAAATTTTATCTTCTCTAATATCTTTAGCAAGCCAGGTAGCTTCTCCTCCTACCTTGATATCATAATATATTTCTCCACTTAATTCTTTTATATTATAAATAACACCATGCTTAAGATCACCATTTAAATGAAATGATACAAATTCATCTTTTTGAAATTTCGAATTAATTTTATTTTTCTTTTTAAAAAACATAATTCATCAACTCCTACTATTATTATATCAAAAGAAAAAATCAGTTAAAAGTAACTGATTTAAATCTTTTTGTACTAAAATCTATGCCTTTTGAACGTTCTCTGCTAATTGGCCTCTTTCGCCTTCTTTAACATCAAAAGTAACTTCTTGGCCTTCTTCTAATGTCTTATAGCCCTCTGCTACTATTGCGCTGAAGTGTACAAATACGTCTTTGCCTTCTTCAGATACGATGAATCCGTAGCCCTTTTCAGCATTAAACCATTTTACTTTCCCCTTCATTAAAAATACTCCTTTCAAACCAAACCTACGTAGAAAAAATATATTCCTACATATTTCATTATAAAGCGTTTTCATTAATAAAGCAAGAAAAATATTAATACTTCTTTAAAAACCAAAAAGGCAAGTCAATATGACCTGCCAATTTTGTTTTTATTAAGCTACATCAATAGTTGTAACGTATGCGCCACCTGTAGAAGTAGTAATTGTTGTTGAACCTCCTGCAGCAATTGTGAATGTAATTGTTGTTGCAGTCTTATTAAATGTTGTTGTAGTACCATTTACTGTAAATGACTTATCTGAACCATTTCCAACAACTGTTAAAACAAATGTCTTTGTTGAAGAATTGTTATTTGTTATAGTAAATGATTTACCCTTATCAAATTTAATACCATTTGTTGTATCTTGACCACTTATCTTTGTTGCAGTCATGACAAGGTTATTTGAATTATAGAAAGTAACATTGTTAGTTCCTGTTTCAACAGTATATGTTCTAAAATCAATTGTGAATGAAGATGGAACAGGTAAAGCATTAATACATTGAGTTAATTTGCTTGAATTTGTTACTTGTGATTGATCAGAAGATGATAATGAATCAAATGCTTCTTTTGCAGCCATAATTGCTGTTCTATCTGCTTCTACAACATTTGCTGGTGTAGGAAGAGCATCAATCATTGAAATAACATCTGCTACTGTTGTTCCAGTAGGAGTTGTACTTCCACCGCTTGATTGTTCACCAATTGATTGAACTGATAATAATTTAGATGAATAACTTGTTAATGCATCCTTTAAAGCCTTAATTACTGCATAATTAGAATCTTCTGTAGCATCATTGAATGTCCACTTGAAGTCTCCACCTTGAACTCTACCTGCTTTTGCAGTTACTGTTGCTTTTGCTTCAGCTGGAGATTGTGCAGTATATGAATACATTGATGATGATGTATCGAAGTTATTATAAGTTGTACCACCAGATACAGTCTTAATTGAACTTGATACTTGTTCATTTCTTGATGTTGCAACATACGCATCAAATGATGTGTTGTTTTGTTGATAAGAAATGAATGATACGTTTCCATCGAATGTATTATTGTATGCCTTAATGATACCACCAGTTTCACCTGAGAATGTACCATCACCTAAAGCATCTGTACCTTGCATTGAAGATAACATAGGCTTCATTGTTGCTGTTGAACGGAAATAATTGCCTTCTACGAAAGCTGATGCACCCATTGTTACACCAACACCATATTTTGCATTTCCATCAAAGTAGTTATTATAAATATGAACTGTACATGTTCTAATTCTTGGATGACGAGAATCTGAATGGTCATACCAGTTATGATGATATGTAATATAATTTGAAGTAGTTTCGTCTTTCATACCTTGTAAATTACACTTACCATTATCCCAGAAATGGTTATATGAATGTGTTACATATGTTGATTTCTTAGTATCTAGTGCACCATCGCCCTTTGCTTGGTCAGCATCAGAACCTGCATCACCATAGAAGAAATCACAGTTATGAACCCAAATATGATCATTTGCTTGTTGAAGACCACAGTCATCACCTTCCTTAGAATTACAATTCATGAATCCTAAGTTTCTAATTTCTACATTACTTGAATTCTTAATTACAATACCAAATCCATTCATTGTTGCATCTGTACCAATACCTTCAACTGTTAAGTTTTGAACATCATCAAGGTATAAGTCACCATTTGGCATATTTGCTGGATCTGTAATGTTTCCTAAGAATCTAATTGCTACTGGAGTAGAAATAGTCTTTTGTGCCTTCATTGCAGCAATAATATTTTGAACACCTGATACACCTGCTAATGTAACTGTATCCTTATTAGATTCTGTCACATAAACAACTTGTGCATTAGATTTTAATGTACCATCGTCATTGTATGCACCTGAAGATGAACCATTTACGAAACCGAAGCCTGATCTATCATGAGCTTCTACTACTAAATTTGCAAGTTCAGTTTGAGCTGCTGTAGCTTCTGCATTATTAATGATTGGAACGATCTTTAATGTATATGTACCAGCCTTTAAGCCTACTGCATCTACTCTATAGTAATTATATTTTCCATCTTCTGATATATATTTTCTAATTAATTGGCTATCTAACTTAGTGTAATTAGATGCTGAAGATAATTTAACATATGCATTGTATTCTGTTGCTGTATCAAATTGTGTGAACTCTGCATATAATGTTTCGAAGCTTGTACCTTTATCAATTACTTTTACTGTAGATGATTGTGCTTCTACTACATATTTAGCAACTAATGTTAAATTAGATGTTACTGCAGTATTATTGAAATCAAATACATTATTTCCATTATACCAATTTTCAAATGTATAACCATAAATGAATTTTGGTGTTGGGATATCATTTGAATCAATATGCTCATTAATATCTAATACTAATGAAGAAATTTCTGTATTATCTTCATATTTGAATGTTACTGTAAATTGTTGAACAAATTTAGCATATAATGTAATATCTGATGAAATGCTAGCATTTGGATTAAATGTTGTAGTTAATGCTGCATTAGTATACCAACCATCAAATCTATAACCATCTAATGATAATTCTGGAACATTTGTTAATTTTGAATTCTTGTCAATAACAACTGGATCAATTGTTTCAGAAGATAATCCTGTATTAAATGTTACTGTAACATAATTATTAGCATTATATTCAATCCAACCTGCATATAATGTTGTATTTGATGTAATAGCTGTATCAGCGTTAAATTCTTGAGTACAAGCCGGATCTGTAAACCATCCTTGGAATACATATCCTTCTTCATATAATGTAGGTAATGTATCTAATTTACCACCTTTTTCAACTGTAACTGGTGATACACTACCATAAGTTGAACTAAATGTAACTTTAACAGTTTGAGTTACTTTATATAATTTTGTTAATTTAATTGACTTATCTGATGAAATTGTATATGTACCAGGTTCAAGTTCGATGTTGAATGATAAATCAGCACCACTTGTTAAACTAGCAGATGTATAAACAGTTGTTGAACCATTCTTTAAATATACTTGTCCAGCAGTACTAGATGCCCATGTACCTACTACACAAATTGTAGATGTAGATGTTAATGTAAATGTAATAGTAGATGATTGGCTATTATAAGAATATGATGAAGTACTTGTACCATCTATTCTATGTTTAGATGAATTGAATGAGAATCCATTGTATGAAACAGTTTTTCCTAAATCAGTCTTTCCTGTGTCTGACTCTGTTACTCCAGCTACTTCCATTAACTTTGTCCATGGAGTTAAGCCTTCATCAGCTCCAAATCCAACAGTGATTGAATCTTCAGCTACAATTGGAGATGCTTCCCATTTTGCATATAATGTAATATCTGAAGTTATTGGAGTTGTCGAGAAACTAAATGACTTAGTTAACGATTCATCTGTATACCAACCTGCAAATGTATATGTCTCAGTTGCAGTTGCTTCCTTTGTCGGATTAGTTGGCTTAGATACATTTTCACCTTCAACAACTTCTCTTGGTGCGATATAAGAACCACCATTTGTATTAAATGTTACTGTATATTTAACTTCTTCTTGTGGTTTTGCTGTTTCAGTCCACTTTGCATATAATGTTGTAGCACTTGTTATTGTGTCAATACCAAAATCAAATGCTGTTTGTAATGATGAATCCTTATACCATCCTGCGAATGTATATGTATAATTATCATCTTCTGCTTTTGTAGGAGCTGTTGGTTCTGCTGCTTTTTGACCATATGCTACAGATTGTGATGAAACTGCTGTTCCACCGTTTGAATTAAATGTTACTTGATATTCTACTGGTGTAGCAATCCATTTAGCAAATAATGTAAATGAAGATGTTACTTCTGAATCGAAGTTATATAAATGTTGTAAATTACTATCTGAATACCAACCTGCGAATGTATAAGTCTCTGCTGCAGTTGCTGCCTTTGCTGGTGAAGCTGGTTCAGTTAACTTAGAACCTTCTTCAACCTCTACATTATCAATTGCTGTACCACCATTAGTGTTAAATGCAATTTCGTATGTTGTTATTACTTGAGGTTTTGCTTCTCTATACCATAAAGCATATAAAGTAAATGAGCTTGTTACTGTATCTTTGTCAAAATCAAATAATGCAGTACCAACTTCATCTCTATACCAATTAACGAATGTATATGTATAATTTTCATCATCTTCTCTTGATGGATTAGCTGGTTCATTTAATTTTGAACCATAAGTTACTGTTTGTGATGCAACTTCTGTACCACCATTTGTATCAAATGTTACTGTATATTCTACTGGTGTTGCACTCCATTTTGCATATAATGTAAATGAGCCGGTTACTTCTGTGTCAAAATTATATGCATGTTGTAATTCAGCATCAGTATACCATCCAGCGAATGTGTATGTTTCTGCTACTGTTGCTGCCTTTGTAGGTTCTGTAGGTTCAGTTATTTTTGAACCATCTTCAACCTCGACAGGTGCAACATTTGTTCCACCATTAGTATTAAATGATACTACAAATGTATCTGGTTGTGGAGCTTGTTTTAAAGTTTGATCCCACTTTGCATATAATATTATTTTACCAGTTACTGTTGTATCAAAATCATATTCAGTTCCTTCTTGGAAATCTGATGTTTTATACCATCCAGCGAATGAATATGTATAATATTCATCCTCTTGTTTAGCGGGAGTTGATGGTTCAGCAGCTTTAGAGCCGTATGGGATAGATTGTTCTGCAACTGCTGATCCACCATTAGAAATGAAAGATATTTCATAATAATTTACTGATTCGTTCCACTTGGCGTAAAGTGTAATTGCACCAGTAATCTGTAATTCGAAATTATAAGCTTTTGTGCATTCTTCATCAATATACCAACCACCAAATGTATATGTATATTGTGCATCTGCTACTTTAGAAGGTGCATCTGGCTCTGAAGCCTTAGCGCCATAAGCTATTGATTGAGATTGGACATTTGTACCTCCATTTGATACAAATGCTACTGTATATTCATTAATTGTTTCATTCCACTTTGCATAAAGTGTTAATGAACCTGTAATTTCAGTGTTAAAGCTATAAGCTTCTGTTAAATCTTCATCTGTATACCAACCTGAAAATGTATAAGTATTCTTTGCATCTGCTTCCTTTATAGGTGCAGTTGGCTCAGTTGCTTTTTGTCCATAAGCTATAGTTTGTGATGAAACTGTAGTTCCACCATTTGATACGAATGCAACTTGGTATTCAATTGGTGTTGAATTCCATTTTGCGTATAAAGTGATTGCTTCTGTAATTGTGTCTGTATCAAAGTTGAATTCTTGTTGTAACGATTCATCCTTATACCAGCCAGCGAATGTGTATGATTCTGCTGCTGTTGCGCTCTTAGTTGGAGCTGAAGGTGCTTCTAATTTAGCGCCTTCTTCAACCTCTACAGGAGCTACATCTGTTCCACCATTTGTATTAAATGATACTAAAAATTTATCTGGTTGTGGAGCTTGTTTAGGAGTTTGAGTCCACTTAGCATAAATAGTTGTTGTTGAAATAATTTCTGCATTGAAATCAAATTCAGTTTGTAATGCTTGATCAGCATACCAACCTGCAAATGCATATGTATAATTAGCATCCTCTGCCTTTGTAGGATCAGTAGGTCTTGTTACTTTTCCACCAGATTCAACAGTTTGTGATGCAACATCATTTCCACCATTAGTATTAAAAGATACTACATATGTAACTGGAACGATTAGTTTTTCATTTTGATTCCATTTTGCATATAATGTAATAGCTGATTTGATTACTTCAGTATCAAAATCAAATGCATTTTGTAAAGCATCATCCTTATACCATCCTGCGAATGTATAGGTATAATTAGCATCCTCTGCTTTTGTAGGTGCAGTAGGTTCTACTAATTTCTCCCCATCATTAACTTGAACTGAATTAACAGCTGTGCCACCATTTGATACAAATGTTACAGTATAAGCAACCTTTAAGGCTGGATCTCCAGTAACAGTTTGTTCAGTATCATAATTTGGCTCTTTGTTGTTTCCACCACAAGCAGCTAAACCAATTGCTGCTGATGCTAATAAAACTCCCAAGAAAATTTTTCTTTTTTTCATTTTCTTTTTCTCCTCCAAAATATCATTCAAGTGAAGCGTTTTCACTTTCACAACTTTAAAACAAATTAAATTGGTGTTTTATTGGAAAAAAATTAAAAAAA
>JAFRXJ010000034.1 GCA_017441525.1 Acholeplasmatales bacterium
CATTGAGCCACGATTTCGCTATTGCTTCTTTTCACGCTCCATTACTGGTTTACGCTTTGCAAGTCGCTATCGAGTTGGCGACAACTACCTCTCTTGGGACTTTCACCCTAGACATATAACATGCCCGACATACAGAAAAAAACGATAGATAAAATCTATCGTAATTTTTATTTATGCTCTCGCATTATTAAATGTATTGTTAATTAAATTAACATATTTTCTATCGAATGAACCTAAGATAGATCCTACCTTACCATTTTCAGGATAATACTTTTCAAATGCGATTGATAATGCATAATTATATGCTGCCCAATAGATATCAGAATCATTATATGATGAAGCATCACTTGTACTACCATTCATCTTTAAATCAGATAATAAATCTTCATCATAAATTGTCTCATCATCTCTTAATTCAAGAATTCCATGATATGTTTTAATAAATGGAGTGTCATAACATACAAATTGAGTATTAGCATCAGTTGGATAAATAAAATCATCATCAGATGCATTTTCTCCATCAGGATCTTCTTCTTTAGCTTCTTCGTTTCTTAAATCAATTTTTTGAGAAGACATGAAATTAATAAAATCATAAATTAATTGAGTCTTTCTATTAGATCTAGACTTATCTTTAACAATAACTAAATTATCACAGAATGCGATAGTATCTGTAGGAATATAAATATCAAATCCAATTTCATATTGATTTAAATCTTTATATGTTCTTGAAACAGTTGTATCATCTGCATCATTATCTAAGATTGCATCTAAGAATGGAACTAACTCATCATTTGAAATCTTATCATCAATAAGTGCTCTACATGCTCTATCTGCAGCTTGTTCAGCATAATAATATAAGAAATCACCTGTCCACATAAATCCTAAGTCTAAGTTGTCGGCAACAATATTCTTTTTAATATTATCAGTACCCCAAGCATTGAATTTAGTTTTTTCAACAAGCTTTCTTATTTCATCTAATTCAGATTGAGGTAATTCTTTATCTACATCTTTTCCTAAATATCTACATGCTGAATAATATGCATGTTGATGTGAATCATACATTGCAATTCTAGTACCATTTGGAACATTCTTTCTAAATAAAGATGCCCATGGTCCATCAGGATTATTTATAACAGCATTTTCTAATCCATCTTTTTTAGTACTATACATTAATCCCCATGTACCCCATAAATATGGTACATAATATTTAACGATATCTTCGTCAGTTCCAGAAATCATATCATCTCTGATTGATTTTACACCTTCTCTAATATCAGTATCAGGATTATATGAGCTAATATATTTTGTATTATCAGGATCATCACCTTGTTCAAAATTGATTTCTTCTAATAATCCTTTTTTATACATTTTCATAACCATATAGTCACTTGGACATACAACATCATATACTGTAGTTCCAGCGAATACCTTTGAATAGAAAATCTCATTAGATTCTCCTAAATCCATAGATACATTACAATTATGTAAATCTTCAAATTCATCTAATAATGATTCGTCGATATATTCACCCCAGTTAAGGAATAATAATGTAATTCTATTTGTACATGAAGATAAGGCAAAAAGCATGAAGCCAATGAAGGCTAATAATGATAATTTCTTTTTCATTACTTCTTACCTCCAGTCATCTTTCTTATATCCTTTTTAGCTTTAATATCAACTAGTTTATTCTTTAAAAAATTATATAAGATAATACCAATTATCATAAGAACTGTTAAGGCTGTTGAGAATGCATAAACTCCTGGGAATAATGATTTTCTACCATATGAAGCATAAATCCAAATTGAAAGTGTATTATAACCATTACCAGTTGTGAAATATCCAACTACGAAGTCTTCAAATGAAATAGTAAATGCTAAAACCATACCAGAGAAAATACCACCCTTGATTGCAGGAATGATAACCTTCCAAACTGATTTAATAGGTCTTACACCTAAATCAAGTGAAGCATCTAATAGGTTAGGGTCAATCTCTTTCATTTTTGGAACAACTGATAGAATTATATAAGGTAATATGAAATAAATATGAGCTATTAAAATAGTCCAGAAACCAAATATATGTCTATTTATTGATAAGAATAATGAGAATATTAACATTAATGAAATACCTGTAACAATATCAGCATTTAATAGAGGTATATTATTTAATAATAATATTCTAGACTTTACCTTTGGAGGTAAATAATAAATACCAACACCAATTAGTGTACCTAATACAGTAGCAATAGCTGTTGCAAAAATACTTGTTTTAAAAGTATTCATAATAGAATCATTTAAGCTCTTCTTTCCAAACATATTAATATAGTTTTTGAAAGTGAAGCCTGCAAATTCTGTTGTTAAATCTGTAGCGTTAAATGATTGGATAGCAATAATAATAATTGCATAATATAGCATAAATACCGCAAATATAATTAATATTATGCTAATAATCTTCCAAGTCATTTTTAATACCTTATGATCTTTATAGCCATATTCTTCTAGAGTAGCTCTATGATAATTTGCTGGATCATATGGTTTTTCTTCTAAATTAATATCTTTATTATCCATTAGATTAATGTCTCTCCTTCCTTATCAACTTTGTTAATAATTAGGATAGCACCTAAAATAATAATTAAAATAACGATAGCTAAAATAGCACCTTGGTTATAGTTCATGTTGATGAACTTTTGTTCAATAACATTACCAATTAATAAGATATTACCATCACCTAAAATCTTTGGTATTGCAAATCCTGACATACAAGGAAGTAATACCATGATTGAACCTGATACAATACCCTTAGAAGCTAAAGGTAGGATTACCTTCCAAAACTTCTTTGTCTCAGTTAATCCTAAATCTAGTGCTGCTTCATGTAGTAATGGATCAATCTTTTCTAGTGAAGTATAAATAGGTAATACCATAAATGGTAGGTATGTGAATACCATTCCTAAGATAATTGCAAAATCAGTACCAATAATACTTGGGAAGCTAAATCCTAGTATAGAAGATAAAATATTTTCTTTATTAAATACTGATGCTAGGGCATTAATTCTTAATAAGAAATTAGTCCACATAGGAAGTATTAATAATAACAGTATTAAATATTTATTTTTTATTTTAGATTTGTATAAAGAATATGCAATTAGCATTGCAAAGAATATACAAATTACAGTTGTAATAATTGAAAACTTTAATGAATTTATAAATGCTATAAGTGTTGATTTTTCTGTTAGGATTGTAAAGTTTGTTATTGTAGGCTCCATTCCACCCAAAGATAGTCCTTCTGAATCAACAAACATTAGGAAAAACATTACTAATACTGGTACTAATGCTAATAAGTATAACCAAATTAAATAAGGTCTTGCTAATCTATCTAGTCTATGTGAAACCTGATGTGGAGGGATTACTTTATTGGAACTATTTTTTTGCATGATCCATCAACCTTCATTAAACAAATTTCATAAGGGTCAACTGATAGTCCAACATTTTCATCAGTCTTTACATCTTCGTAAGTATGAACTATATATTCTTTTCCTTCAATATCTACTAATAATTCGTAGTGAACTCCTTTGAATATAGATGAATTAACATGGCCAATAACTTTAGCCTTTTCAAGAGGTACTACGTCCCAATCCTCTGGACGAATTACTACATCTACTGGTTCTTCATCATCAAATTCATAACCTACTACATCAAAATCTTGTCCTAAGAAATGAACAACATTCTTTTTAACATATATACCATCAAAGATATTAGATTCACCAATAAAGTTAGCAACATAACGATTAATTGGTTCATTATAAATATCCTTTGGAGTACCTTGTTGTTGAATATGACCATCTTTCATAACAATGATTCTATCTGACATAGTCATAGCTTCTTCTTGGTCATGTGTTACGAAAATAAATGTAATACCTAAATCTCTTTGCATTTCTTTTAATTCGTATTGCATGTTTACTCTAAGCTTATGATCTAGTGCTGATAGAGGTTCATCTAATAAAAGAATCTTTGGCTTTAAAATGATTGCTCTGGCAATGGCAACACGTTGCATTTGACCACCAGAAATCTTATCAATGCTTCTGCTTTCAAAGCCTGATAGATTAACCATTTCAAGGGCTGCCTTTACATCTTTATCGATGTGATTTTTAATTGTTCTATTGATGTCAAAATAATTGCATCTTTCTGGATTATTCGCTCCGATTCTTGTTTTCTCAGCGATAGTTTCCTCTTTTAGCTTATCAATACCACCATAGAATTCGATTAAGCCTTTTCTACCGATATTCTTTAAGCCGAATGCTACATTCTCGTAGACATTTAAATGTGGGAATAATGCATATCTTTGGAATACTGTGTTAACTGGTCTAGCATATGCAGGAAGATCGTTAATAATCTTTCCATTGACGATTATTTCTCCTGAATTTGGATACTCAAATCCGCCGATCATTCTGAGTGTAGTAGTCTTACCACATCCTGAAGGACCTAAAAGTGTTACAAACTCGTTTTCGTAGATAGTTAAATTAATACCATCAACGACGCAGTTTTCACCATAGTATTTAACTATGTTGTGAAGTTCGATAATTGGTTGTTTCAACTCAATTTACCAACCGAAAAGCTGAAGCTTTTCTTCCTTTCCTAAAAAATATTTAAATTTTTTCTCTTGGCTTGTAACTGGAATTTCCTTAACTCCCCAAAATGCAATATATTTATTTTTAATATATTATGCGATAATTATATACTTTATTTTCAAATATGCAATACCTTTTATTTAATTTTTTAATAAAAAAATATCAGTCCAAAAACTGATACTTTTCATTTCTTATAAATTCTTTTTCTACTATTCGGATTATTTATAAATTTATCCTTCACGTCAGGATCATTTTTCAATACAAAATGATTAATTATATACATTACAACAAAGAATACTGGTAATGTTACACAGAAGAATATTCCCATAATAATGAAATTACCATTTTGACTTCTTAAATCAATTACTGCTTGTGAGTTCCAAGGCTTTAACAATTCTTTCATAAATTGACAATCAAAGAATGTTTGGCCAAGTGATGTATCATATCCAAACATTTCTGGGCTTGTAGGTCTTCCACCTATATATGATGTAGGAAGCATCATAGACAAGGCAAGGGCTGTGAGTAATATTAATGCTAGCGCAAATATTCTATATTTAGTAAATGGATAACACATTGTTGCTGCTACTACTAATCCTGCTTGCGTTAATAATATAGATATCATTGTTTTAACATTATATTCAGCAATAATAGGATCATATCCAAAGAATCTAGGAACAACATAAAGCATTACTGGTAGTATAACCGCTATAGCTGCAATACAAGCTGCAGCAATTGCTTTAGATATAATTGTTTTAATAAATGAACCTCTAATTGGTACTTTACTTCCTTCAAGAGATAAGATGAAACCACCAGTACCAATTACTGCTGCTTCTAGCATATATGCATTTTCAATTGTATACCACATTTGACCTTTTCTTAAAGGAATAAGGGCAAATGCTAATAAAGCTATAGCAAATGACTTCATTAAGAATAATATAGATGTTCTTTGAATATTATTAATAACTCTTCTACCTTGACCAACAACATCCTTTAAATGACTGAAGTCATTATCCATTAATACAACATCAGATACTGATTTAGCCGCATCTGTTGCTTTAGCAAATGTAATAGATGAATCAGCCTTTCTTAAGGCTAATATATCATTTACACCATCACCAGTCATCGCAACCTTATGTTTTTTCTCTTGTAATGCTTCAACAATAATTTCTTTTTGTTCAGGTGATACTCTGGCAAATATTGTATATTCTGAAGCTGCCTTTTTTACATCTTCATCTTTCATACCTTCAAGAGATATGATCTTATCATAATTATCTACACCGCATTTTTGGGCAATCTTACTTACAGTAAAAGGATTATCACCAGATATTATTTTTACAATAACACCATTTTCTTTAAAGAATTTAAGTGTATCTTTGGCAGATTCTCTTATTTGATCTTCAATAATAAAGAATGCTAGAAGGTTATCATTTAGCATAAATGCTAAAACTCTTTTTCCTTCTTTAGCTTTTTCTTCTACTATTTTAAGTCTTTCATCATTTTCTTTTAACATATATTCTGGAGCGCCAAGTAATAGCTTATCTCCATTTTCGTATACTAATCCTGAACATTTAGTTTCACTAGAAAATGGTATTAATTCTTTATATTTAACATCTTCATTAGAACCAAATTCATTATACAATGCATCCGCAGTTTGATTTCTACTTTTGAAAGCTCCTAAAAGGTTTTTTATATTATCATGAATATCTTCTAAATGAACATATCTTTTAACCTCACAAACCTTCATAGTTCCATCAGTTAATGTACCTGTCTTATCAAGACAGATTACATCTACTCTTGATAAATTCTCTAATGAATATAATTCTTGAATTAAAGTATTTTTCTTAGATAACGAAACAATAGATAATGCCATTGTTACAGATGTAGTTAATACTAATCCAGAAGGAATTACACCTACCGCAAATGAACCTAAAGTAATCATTATTCTTGCCCATGTTACAGGATCAGATAATGACAATTCCATTCCATCCCATGTTCCAATATCTGAACCATGATGAGAAATTTTATAACATAATGTAGCTATAATGACTATAGACATTACACCTAAAATAATAGTTAATACCTTCATTATCTTCATAATATTAGATAATAATTCTGATTTAGCTTTTTCAGTATTTTTAACCTTTTCAGTTAAATTAGATGCGAAAGTTTTATCTCCAACTTCTATAGCGATTACTTTAGCATCACCAACTATTATATTAGAGCCTGAATAAATTGTATCTCCAGGTAGCTTTTTAATATAATCAGATTCACCAGTTAGACAAGATTCATCAACTGATAAATATCCTTCTATAAGCTTAAAATCAGCAGTAGCCTGTTCACCAGCCTTTAATATGGCAATATCATCAATAACAATATCTTCTGAATCAATCATTACTTCTTTGCCATTTCTTAAAACCTTAGTTTTTAAGGCTGTTACTATTTTTAATTGATCTAGAACTCTTTTACCATGTATTTCTTGGATAGTTCCAATTACTACATTCATAATAGCTGGGATTAAAAAACCAAATTTAGAGAATCCAAAATGCTTATTAATTATTTCATTATTACCACTAAATTGTAAAAATACAATAAATACTAAAAATACAACTGCGATAATAAATAATATTGTGTTAAATAAATTAAAAACATTATGGAATATTATTTGGCCATAGCTCTTTTCATGAGATTTACTAGAATGATTAGAATAGCCATTATTTAATCTTAAATTAACCTCTTCGTCTATTAAGCCTATATTATAATCTGGCTCTTTTCTTTTGATGTCATGACGAATATTTTTCTTCTTTTTCATCTTACCACCACTTTAAATAAATATAAGCTGTCGAAACAGCTTATTATTTTTTATTTATGTTTTTTAATTTGGCCTTCAATTGTAACAATTGTATCTTCTTCCACAGATGAAACAATATAAGCACTAGAACCAATTGTACAGTTCTTTCCAATTATAGTTTCACCACCAAAAATAGATGCACCTGAATAAATTGTAACATTATCACAAATAGTTGGGTGACGCTTAGAACCGTATAGGTCATGACCCTTAGATAATGATAGAGCACCAAGTGTAACACCTTGATAAATTTTTACATGAGAACCTATTTCAGTTGTTTCACCAATTACAATACCTGTACCATGGTCAATAAAGAAATATGGACCAATTTTAGCACCTGGGTGAATATCTATACCAGTCTTAGAATGAGCATATTCAGATAAGGCTCTTGGTAAAATAGGAATATTCATATCATATAATATATGAGCTATTCTATATGTAACAATTGCCTTAAGACCAGGATAGCAAATAATAATTTCTTTTTCAGATTTAGCGGCAGGATCGCCATCAAATAATGCATGAATATCTGTTTGAATTAGCTTTTCAACTGCAGGAAGACTATTTAAAAATGTTTCAATTGCACATTCATAGTCATTACAATATTCAGTTAATGTTTGAATATCATTAATGCATTTTAAAAGCAATAATAAATCAGATTTGATATCTTCTACTTTTTTATCAATATATTTATTTAAATCATTAACATTCTCTACATAGCCAGGGAATAATAATGCATTACAATGATTTATGAACTTTTTTAAATCTTGATGCTTAATAGTATCATTTTCTACTTTTCTAGATTTCTTTTCTAAAATCCAATTGTTAAAATTATCATTCATATTGATTTCACCTCAATAACAATATTATTATAGTCTATTTATTAAAAATTTAAAACAAGAAAAATAAAATTATTATTTAAATTAAATAATAGAAAGTGTATAATTCATTATGAGGTTATTAATATGAAAACAATAGAGACTAAAATTATTACTGAAAATGTCAAGAGATTATGTATTGAGGCAGCTACTTTTATTGAATCAGATGTATTAAATAAGATTAAAAACTGTATCAAAAATGAAGAGGGCTTATCAAAATCTATTTTAGAACAAATAGTTGAAAATGATGAGATAGCCTCAAATGAAAATGTTCCAATGTGTCAAGATACTGGAATTACTATTGTTTTTGTTGAAATTGGTAACGAAGTATTTATTAATGGAGACCTAGAGGCAGCAATCAATGCTGGAGTAAGCCAAGGATATACTGAAGGATATTTAAGAAAGAGTGTTGTTAAATCTCCTTTAAATAGAGTAAATACAAAAGATAATACTCCTGCCATCATTCATATTAAGCATGTTTTAGGTGATACTTTAAAAATTACAGCATGTCCAAAGGGTGCTGGTTCTGAAAATATGAGTAAGGTTAAAATGCTAGTACCTGCCGATGGTATTAATGGAATAAAGAAATTTGTTAAAGAAACAATCGTAGAGGCTGGTGGTAGAGCATGTCCTCCACTTGTTGTAGGAATTGGTATTGGTGGAAACCTTGAAAAAGCCGCAATTTTGGCCAAGGAAGCATTATTACGTCCTATAGACGATGAATCAGCCGACGAGGATGCAAAAGCCTTAGAAAAGGAATTATTGAAAGAAATAAATGAATTAAAAGTAGGACCTATGGGTCTTGGTGGTAATACTACTGCCCTTGCTGTTAAAATTAATTTATATCCTTGTCATATTGCATCACTTCCTGTTGCTGTTAATTTACAATGCCATGCATCAAGACATAAGGTGGTGATACTATGATAATTAATTATCCAAAGGACAAAGATAAATTAAAAGAATTAAAAGCTGGTGATGTAGTAGAATTTTCAGGAATCATTTATACTGCAAGAGATGCAGCCCATATGAGAATAGAAAAAATGCTACAAAATAATGAAGAGATTCCAGTAGATTTTAATGATTCATTTATTTATTATGCAGGACCTACTCCTACTAAGCCAGGTCATACAATTGGATCTATCGGACCTACTACTTCATCTAGAATGGATAAATTCGCATCAATGATGACAGATTTAGGCGTTGTTGGAACAATTGGTAAAGGACCTAGAGATAAAGCATGTAGTGATTATTATATTAATAATAAGATATTATATTTTATTACTACTGGCGGATGTGGAGCATTACTTGCTAAAGCTGTTAAAGAAGCTAAAGAGATTGCATTTTTGGATTTAGGACCAGAATCAATTAAAAAGCTTAGAGTAGAAAATTTTAAAATGATATGTGCAATAGATTATTATGGAAATAATTTATTTGAGAAGGTGAAATAATATGGATTTAAAAACAGAAGCCTTAAATATGCATAAAGAGCATCAAGGTAAATTAGAAATCAAATCAAAAGTAAAGGTAGAAAATCAACATGATCTTTCTTTAGCATATACACCAGGTGTTGCATATGCATGTAAAGAAATTCAAGCAAATCCTGATGATGCATATATTTATACATCAAAAGCTAATATGGTTGCAGTAATTACTGATGGTTCTGCTGTATTAGGTCTTGGAAATATTGGACCTCATGCTGCAATCCCTGTAATGGAAGGTAAATCAATATTAATGAAGGAGCTTGCAGGTGTAGATTCAATTCCTATTTGTCTTGCAACTCAAGATGTTGAAGAAATAATTAAAACTTGTAAATATCTAGAGCCAACACTTGGAGCTATTAATCTAGAAGATATTTCAGCTCCTAGATGTGTAACAATTGAGAGAAGATTAATAAAGGAAATGAATATTCCAGTCTTCCATGATGATCAACATGGTACTTCAATTATCGTTGCTGCTGCATTCTTAAATGTAGAAAGATTGACAACGAGAAGCTTAAAGGATATGACAGTTGTTATGTCTGGTACTGGTGCGGCTGGTTCTATGATTGCTAAGATGCTAAAGAAAATTGGCGTTGGAAAGATTTATGCATATGATATTACAGGTGTTATAGATGTTAAAAAACATGACACATATAATTTCTTAATTAAAGAACTATTAGATGAAGGAACATATGACACACCAAAGGAACATGATGGAACATTAGCTTCTATTATGAAAAATGCAGATGCATTTATTGGTGTATCAGCACCTAATCTAGTATCTAAAGATATGATTAAGTCAATGAATAAAAATCCAATTGTATTCGCAATGGCTAATCCTACTCCTGAAATCAGTTATGATGATGCAAAGGAAGCTGGAGCTTATATTTGTGGTTCTGGTAGATCTGATTATCCTAACCAAATCAATAATGTATTAGCATTCCCTGGATTATTTAAAGGTGCATTATCAGTTAGAGCATCTAAGATTAATGAAGAAATGAAATTAGCTGCCGCTAAGGCAATTGCTTATATCATTTCAGATGATGAATTAAAGGAAGATTATATAGTTCCTGGTCCATTCGATAAAAGAGTTGTTGAAGCAGTTAGTAAAGCAGTTGGTGAGGCAGCTATTAAAACTGGCGTATCTAAATTATATAAATAAACAAAAAGAAGGTAATTTTGAACATTACCTTCTTTTTTATATTATTTCAAATGATTTTCAATTAATTCAATTAATTCTTCACTTAAAGTTGTAGGTGCACTACTAGTTTCTGTTAATATATGTGAATTACATTCTGGTAAGTAAGTATCCTTATCAGCATCTGTTCCTGTGTAATATCCATAGAATTCACCAGCATATAAAGCTGTTTCAGTTGTAGCTTCATCGCCTTCGCCAACAGTTCTTTCAACTGTAGCATAAATCTCTGGTGCATCAATTTGCATTACATATGA
>JAFRXJ010000035.1 GCA_017441525.1 Acholeplasmatales bacterium
GCATGAATATGCTTAATCAACCAATATTACTTTTGAAGAAAGGAACAGAGAATCTTCAAGGACAAGAGGAGATATTAAGTAATATAGAAGCATGTTTGGCTTTAGTAGAAATTATTAGAACAACATTAGGTCCAAGAGGTATGGATAAAATGATAATAAGTGATGGTGGTAGTACAACAATATCAAATGATGGAGCCACAATAATAAAATTATTAAATATAGAGCATCCAGCAGGAAAAAGTTTAGTGGATGTAGCTAAATCACAAGATAATGAAATAGGAGATGGTACAACCAGTGTTATGATATTTGCTGGTGAATTATTAAAAGAAGCTAAACAATTTATTCAAGATGGAATAAGTCCTCAAATCATTATAAATGGATTTTGGAAAGGATTGCAATTAGCATTAAAGAAATTAGAAGAATGTGCTGTGAAAATAAATGATAAATCAGAAGAAGAGAAAAGAAATTTATTATTAAAATGTGCAGAAACATCATTAAATTCAAAATTAATAGCAAATAATAAAGAATTTTTTAGTAAAATGATAGTAGAAGCAGTAGAAAAATTAGAAGGATTTAAAGATAAAGATTTAATAGGTATTAAACATATAACAGGTGGTTCAATAACAGATTCATTATTAATAGATGGTGTTGCATTTAAAAAAAGTTTTTCATATGCTGGATTTGAACAACAACCTAAAAAATTTAAAGATGCTAAAATAATAATATTAAATGTCGAATTAGAATTGAAATCTGAAAAAGAAAATTCTGAATTAAGAATTAGTAATCCTGAAGATTTCCAATCCTTTGTAGATGCTGAATGGAAGATAATCAATAAGAAATTAGAGAATATTGTGAATTCAGGTGCAAATATAGTCTTAAGTAAATTACCTATTGGAGATTTAGCAACTCAATATTTTGCAGATAGAAATGTATTTTGTGCGGGAAGAGTAGCAGCAGAAGATATAGAAAGAGTAGCCAAAGCAACAGGTGCTTGTTTATTACAAACATGTAATGATATTACAGAAAAATCTTTAGGTACTTGTGGATTATTTGAAGAAAGACAAATTGGTGCTGAAAGATTTAATCTATTTATGGAATGTCCAAAATCAAAGACAGCAACAATAATAATAAGAGGAGGTGCAGAACAATTTATAGAGGAAGCAGAAAGATCAATGAATGATGCAATAATGATAGTAAGAAGAGCATCAAAAGCAACATCAATAGTAGCAGGTGGTGGTGCAATAGAAATGGAATTAAGTAAATATGTAAGAAATGAAGGTATGAAAATATCAGGTAAAGAACAATTAATAGTATTAGGATTTGCTAAAGCATTAGAAATAATACCAAAAACATTAGCACAAAATTCAGCGTTAGATGCAATAGATATAATGAATAAATTAAGACAAAAACATAATAAAGAAGATGATTGTAAATTTGGTGTTAATTGTTTTAATGGTGGTATTATTGATACTTATATTAATTATGTATGGGAACCTACTATACTTAAAGAAAATATATTAAATAGTGCTACTGAAGC
>JAFRXJ010000036.1 GCA_017441525.1 Acholeplasmatales bacterium
ATATTTAATTAAAGATACGATGTTTACACCTGACAGCAATATGCAAGTTTCAAACCGCCCATTGCCGAACGGCACGATGGTGTGGTGTGAGAGGGGATGGAAGATAGTTAGAAATAATTATTTTCCTACTCTACTCGATTTAATCAAAGATTAATATGTTATAATGAAGGTAGATTTACGATGCATTATAAATAAAATATGGGAGGTACATGTATGGATAAAAAATACTCTAGTGGTAATTATTTAATAAATAATAGGTTTGGTGTAAAATAAAGGTGATTATATGAAAAAGCGTTATATTACTATAGTGGTTATTTGGCATGTCGTTTTTAAATTATATATTTTATTTCTTTTTGCTGTGTTTTTGTTTATTATTATTTCAATTTTGGATCTAAAAAACAAAGGTGTAAAGGATAAAACAAAAATGGAACAAATCGAGAATTCTTTATGCTTATATCAACATAGCCAAAGATTATTGTTTTCTTATGAAGATTACTTGATTAATTATAATAAGATGGCGTCAATAGGCACCGGGTATAAAATTCTATCCATTGGTGATGATTACATTTTCTCTTACGATATAATTAATAGTAAATATTCGATTTCATATTATAGTGGACGCGTTAAGAACATTGATATAAACAGTATTAGTGGCAGTTATGACTCTATAATTATGGAAGACGAAATGATTTATTCTTCAGTCCTTAATAAGTATTACCAATATAACCTTATTACTGATATAGAAGAAGAAATATATAAAGAAAAGTATTACATAATTAAAAACGGAAAAGATTATGATGTTTCGAAAAGCAAAAAAATGTTATAGTATACAATAATTTATCTCATGAAAATAAAGTGATTAGTTTAGAAGACATTGCTAGTCAGCCATCGTTTTCGTCAGAACTTCAATTAATGTCATTTGAAATTTTAGATTATAAAATGGTTGGAGATAATATATATTTGAATATGAATTACAAGGAAATATGTATTATAATTCGCTATAACTTTATTACAAATATTTATGAATTATACGATTGGAATAGATTCGTTCATGATTTTGATTATAATTATAAGAACATTAATTTTTATATTATGTTAAATGATCAATCACCTTCTATTATAAATAAATATTTTATATTGTAGGAGGTTATTATGAGTAAAAAAGCAAAAACTTGGATTATTGTTGGTGGTATTTTCGCTCCAATATTAATTATTAGTATCGTTGTATTTATTGTATGGGGACTGTTTTCTTTATTCGAGTATACTAATATAAGTACTAATGATAGAATTAATAACAAACTTAAAAAGTATTCTCATAGCACTAATATAATATATTCAGATTACGGCAATGTTTATTATGATAATGAATTATATGAATATGAAAACGATATATTATGGATTGACGATAATCATATAATATATCAAAAGGATAATAAATACTATTATGTTGATAATGATAATACAAAAGAATTATCGTTAGATGATATTAATAACGTTAATCACGGATCATTATTCTTAAAAGATAATGAAATATATTTTAGATATTTAGAAACATATTATTCTTATAATGTTATAAATGATACATTATCTATAATATCAAAAGAAGATTATTATCTAGCTAAAGATGGAAATAGGTATTCAGTTACTGCAACAACTGAATATAAAACAACTACACTTTTAATTGAAGATAAAAACACAAATAAGACAAAAACAATAAATAATAAAAATCTTAACAGAAATGATTTATTATCATATATTAATGATTATATAGAAATAAGATTTTTCAATTATTCTATATGGGAAGATACAATATATCTACATTTATATGCTGAAGAATATTCAATAATAGTAACGTATGATTTTGATGGTGGCAAAATAGAATATTATGATTGGTTTTATAGAGAAAAATCAAGAACCTGTTATTTAGCATATAAGATATCTAATAAGGATAATATTCCTGTATTAAATGAAATAATAAAGTAATAAATTAAGATAAAATGTTAAAGTGAGAGCTTTAACATTTTTCTTTTATTGTTTCTACAATAAAAAAAGAGTATAATAAGCAATGTGAAAGGAATGATTAATATGTTAAAAATAGATATTATTTCTGGTTTCTTAGGAGCCGGAAAGACAACATTCATTAAGAGATTATTAGATACTCATCTAAAAAATGAAAAGGTTGTATTAATTGAAAATGAATATGGAGAGGTATCAGTAGATTCTGATCTATTAAATGATCCTAAAATTCAAATTAAGGAATTATCTCAAGGTTGTATTTGTTGTAGCTTAGTTGGTGATTTCTCTAAGTCATTAAATGAAGTAATTAAACAAATGAAGCCAGATAGAATCTTAATTGAACCATCAGGAGTTGGTAAATTATCTGATATTATTAAGGCTGTTAAATCAGCAGGTTTAGAAGATAATATCAATTCATTAGTATGTATGGTTGATGCTAAAAAGGCTAAAATGTATGATAAGAATTTTGGTGAATTCTTTGTTGACCAAATTGAAAATGCTCAAACAGTTATTCTATCTAGAACAGATATTTCTAAAGAAGAAACAGTTGTTCAAGCATTAGAAATAGTTAGAAAGCATAATGAAAAGTGTGTTGTTGTAACAACACCTATTAAAGATTTAAGTGATGAAGATTTATTAAAAGCTTATGAAGGCTTTGATATTAATTTAATTGATAAATCATTATTAGAACATCATCACGATGATGATGACGATGATGAATGCGATGATCCAAATTGTAGCTGCCACCATCATCATGACCATGATCATGAACATCATCACCACGATGAAGAAGAATGTGAATGCCATCACCACCACGATGATGAAGATGATGACGACGATGACGACGAACATGAACATCACCATCACCACCATGACGGAGAAGAATGTGACGATCCTGAGTGTGAATGCCATCATCACCACCATCATGGACATGATGCAGACGAGGTTTTCGCATCTTGTGGTATTGAGACAGTAAAGAAATATGATATTAATTCATTAAAGGCTTTATTAAATGATATGGCAGAAGGTAAATATGGTGTTATTGTTAGATCTAAGGGTATTATCCAAGGAACTGATAATAAGTGGTATGTATTTAACCTAACTCCAGAAGAGGTTTCTGTAGAAGAATCTAAGGCAATCCCTGTAGGAAAGATTGTAGTAATAGGTTCTCATATTAATACAGATGATATTAAAAAATTATTCTAAGAGGTGTTAAACGTGAAGGAAGTTCCACTATTTTTAATTAATGGTTTCCTTGAATGTGGAAAAACAAGCTTAATTAAAGAAATTGTTGAAAATAATCAAGAATATCAAAATGACACCACTGTAATTGTTGTATGTGAACAAGGTGAAGTTGAATATGACGAAGAATGGTGTAAGAAATATGGTGTTCATGTAGAATATGTTGAAAGCCAGGATGATTTTACTGAAGACTATATGAAAAAGCTTGATAAGCGTTATATGGCTGATAGATATGTTATTGAATATAATAGTTTCTTTGATATAGACAAACAAGATTTTCCTCGCTATATGGTGATTTATCAACAAATTACATTAATTGATGCTAGCACCTTTAAGGTAATGTTTAATAACATGAAAAATGTATTCTCATCTATGCTAAAGTATTCATCTTTAGTTGTATTTAATAGATGTGAAGGCATTAATGAATTAGGCCAATATAGACGTCAAATAAGAGGTATTAATCAACAAACTCAAATTGCATTTGAAATGGCAAATGGAAGCCTTACAACAATGCTAGATGAGGATTTACCATATGATTTAAAGAAGGATGAAATCCAATTTGAAGAAGATGTTTATCCTACTTGGTATACAGATGTATACGATAATTATGAAAAATACTTCAATAAGGTATTTAAATTTAAAACATTTGTTAGAGATATAACTCCAGAATCAATTGTTATTGGAAGAAATGTAATGGTATGTTGCGAAAACGATGTACAATTCTTAGGATATGAACTAAGAAATGATTGCAATGCCAACGTTAAGGTTGGTGACTGTATATATCTAGAATGCACTGTAACAAGAGAATTCTCTAAATTAGCGGGTGAAGAGGTAGTAATGCTTCATGCTAAAAATATTACAGTTTTAAAACCAGAAAAGGATAAAACATTAGGAATGTAGATAATTAGGCTAAACCTATAAAAAACGGTTTAGCCCTTTTATTTTTATTAAAATGTTTATTATTATAATAATTTGTATTATAATTGATTTAGTAATTTTTAAAAAATTTAATAAATGTGGGGAGAGATAGTTTGAGAAAGATTACTTTACTTTTGATAATTATATTATTTATTTTTTTATCAAGTTGTAGTTTTAATTATAGGAAACAAAATCAAGGAACAGAGATACCTTGGGAAAACATTTATGATACATATGAAGAAATGCTATTGGATTACCAAAAGTTTAATAATGAATATGAAAAAATATATATGAATCCCTTTATTGATTTAAATCCACAAAAATATATCATATCTGGCAGATGTGGATGTAAAGAAAAAAGAAATGACAATCATAAAAATGAAAAATGCAGTAATATGGTAGATTCTTTACCAGGAATTATGGTAAATAAAGAAATTTCAAAAAATGATAAAACATACTCTATATCTTATGTTATGAATTTTTATGAAAAAATAGAAATAGAAGATACCACAAAAATAGAGAAAAATGATACATTTTCTAATTGCTATAAATATGATAATTTGTTTTCATTATCAAGTATTAATCCCAATTATTATATTTATTATGAAGATAAAATAATTTTTTCATTTCATTTTTATTCATTTGATTGTAAAGAAGAAATAATTGATTCAGTGATGGACCATATTAATAATTATTATATTTAGATTGCTAAAATACCAAAGAACATTTTTGTTTTATATCTTTGGTATTTTTTCAATGTTGTTTATTATAATAATTTGTATTATAATAAGTAAGTCAAAAGGAGATTAGAAATGATAAAGATTAATTCATCCTCAACTGAAAATACAATATTAATAGGTAAAAGAGTAGGTAAGCTATTAAAGGCTGGAGATGTATTATTACTTACAGGCGATTTAGGTGCTGGCAAAACTCATATTGCTAAAGGTATTGGCGAAGCATTAGGAGTTAAAAAGATTATTAATTCACCAACATTTACAATTGTTAAAGAATATATGGGTGATAATGTTAAATTTTATCATTTAGATCTTTATAGATTAGACGGTTTAAATAATGATTTTGACTTAGAAGAATATATCGAAGGTGATGGTGTTTGCGCAATTGAGTGGCCACATCAAATTGATGATATATTACCTAATGAATATTTAAATATAAAAATCAATCGAATCAATGAAAATGATAGAGTAATTGAAATTGAAGGTATTGGTAGATATAAAAAATATGAGGAGATGATATAGTGTATTCTTTAATATTAGATTCTGCAACTAAAATATTATATGTTTCCTTAATATGTGATAAGAAAGTATTATATGAAAGCTATATTGAAGGTAGAAATGATCATGCTAAAAACATTGTAGATAAGGTTAATGAAGCATTGAATAGGGCAAATATCACATCAGATAACCTAGATGAGGTTATTGTTGGAATTGGACCTGGATCTTATACAGGTGTTAGAATGGCAGTAACAGTTGCTAAAATGCTAGCTGTATTTAAGAAAAATATTAAGCTATATACAATATCTACTCTAAAACTTATAGCTAGTAATTATAAGGGTGTTGTATTATCTTCAATAGACGCAAGAAGAGGAAATTGCTTTGGAACAATAATTGATACTAAAAACAATAAATATATTGTAGATGAAGCATTAATGTCTTATGAAGAATTAAAGAAAAATAATTATGAATATGAAGCAAATGAAGGAGAATTTAAGGTGGATCCTATCTATGTTTTAGAAAATAAAGTTGAGGTTTCAAATCCTCATTTATTAGTTCCTAATTATTTAAGAGAGACTGAAGCGGAGAGAAACCTAAATGCTTAGAGAAATAAGAAAGGAAGATATTGATTCTATTGTTAAAATAGAAGAGGAAACCTTAAATACCACCCTAGGCAAGGGAATGTTAGAAGACATCATTACAAACCCAATTATGAAGGCTTATGTTTATGATGATAATGGTGTTTTAGGTTATATATCTGTTTCATTTGATGGTATTACATTAGAAATTCTAAATTTCTGTGTAGATATTAATCATCAAAACAAAGGAATAGGTTTCAAATTAATTAATTATGCAATTGAAGAAGCCACTAAAAATGGTGCTAAAAGTGTCTTTTTAGAGGTTAGAGAGGATAATAAAAGAGCGATACATATTTATGAGTCTTTAGGATTTAAATTGATTCATACAAGAAAAAATTATTATAAAGACTTATGTAACGCACTAGTATATGAAAAATTATTATAGGTATAGATTATGGAAAAGACTAATGTAATGAGAATACTTGATCAAAGAAAAATTAAATACGAATGCTTTGAATATCCACATGAAGATGGAGTTTGTGTTGATGGTATAGAGGTTGCTATGTTATTAGATCAAGACCCTAATCAAGTTTTTAAAACATTAGTTACTGTATCTAATACTAAGCATTATTATGTATGTGTTGTTGGTGTGGCACACGAACTAGATTTAAAAAAATGTGCTAAAGCCTTTAATGTTAAATCATTAGAAATGATTCCTGTTAAGGAATTATTAAATATAACAGGATATATTAGAGGAGGATGTTCTCCAATAGGAATGAAGAAAGCCTTTGAAACTGTTATAGATATTGATGCTAAAGAATATGATAGTATTATTTTTTCAGCAGGAAAAATAGGATATCAAGTTAAAATGAATCCTAATGATTTATCTAAATTAATAAAGGTTAAGTTTGAAGATATAAAGAAGGAGATCTAATATGTTAGTTTTAGGTGTTGAGTCAAGCTGTGATGAAACAAGTGTAGCTATCGTTAAAGATGGAAAAGTTGTTTTATCTAATGTTATAAATTCACAAATAAAAATACATGAAAAATTTGGTGGAGTAGTACCAGAGGTTGCATCTAGAAATCATGTTTATCAGGTTTCCTTAGTTTTTGAAAAGGCATTTACTGACGCAAATGTTAAGCCTGAAGATATTGATTTAGTCGCAGTAACTATGGGACCAGGATTAATTGGTTCACTTTTAGTTGGTGTTAATGCCGCTAAAACATTTGCGATGATGTATAATAAGCCAATTATTGGTGTTCACCATTTAGCAGGTCATATTTATGCGAATGCTATTGAGCATGATATGAAATTCCCTTGTGTTGCCTTACTTGTTTCTGGTGGAAATACTGAATTAATTTATATGAAAGATCATTTCCAATTTGAAATATTAGGTGAAACATTAGATGATGCTGTAGGTGAAGCATATGATAAGGTAGCAAGAGTAGTAGGACTTCCATATCCCGGTGGACCTCATGTTGATAAGCTTGCTCACTTAGGCAAAGATACATATAATTTACCAAGAGTATATTTAGATGATAATTCATTTAATTTCTCTTTTTCTGGTATAAAGAGTGCAGTTATTAACCTACATCATAACGCAGAACAAAGAGGCGAAGAAATTGATGTTAATAACCTTTGTGCATCGTTCCAAGCTGCAGTAACAGAGGTATTAGTTAGAAAAACATTTAAGTTATGTAAAAAGCTTGATGTTAAAAATATAATTGTTGCCGGAGGCGTTTCAGCTAACCAAGGCTTAAAGGAAAGATTTAATGAAGAAAATAAAGATGGATTTAATATATGTATTCCATCTATAAAATATTGTACAGATAATGCCGCAATGATAGCTGTTGCTGGATATTATCAATATAAAAATAGACCTAAGCTTGATGATTTAACATTAAATGCTTATGCATCATTAGAGTTAGAATAGAGATATTCTAACTTTTAATTATTTTAATAAAATATATTAAACTAGTTTTTTTATTTCTTTTGTTATATAATAACAAATGTATTTGAGGATGTGATTATTATGGCAGAAATTAATAACTTTATTAAAACAATCATGCAATCTGATTTAGATGAGGGAAAGGTAGATTCTATTATTACTAGATTCCCACCAGAACCAAATGCATATTTACATATTGGACATGCTAGAGCGATTATTACAAATTTCGAATTAGCTAATTCATTTAATGGATCAACTAATTTAAGATTTGATGATACAAATCCAGCAAAGGAAGATAAAGAATTCGTAGATGGTATTATTGAGGATTTAGCATGGTTAGGATATAAACCTAAAAATGTATTTTATGGATCTGATTATTTTGAAAAGACATATGAAAAGGCTGTAATGCTAATTAAAAAAGGTCTTGCATATGTTGATGATTTATCACAAGAAGAAATATCAGCATACCGTGGAACATTAAATGAGCCAGGTAAGGATTCACCATATAGAAATAGATCAGTAGAAGAAAACTTAAAGCTATTTGAAGAAATGAAAAATGGCAAGTATGCTGATGGTGAAAAGACTTTAAGAGCTAAAATTGATATGTCATCTCCAAATATTAATATGAGAGACCCTGTAATGTATAGAATATTACATATTAATCACCATAGACAAGGTAATAAATGGTGCATTTTCCCTATGTATGATTTTGCCCATCCTTTACAAGATTCATTTGAGGGCATTACCCATTCATTATGCTCATTAGAATATGATAATCATAGAGTATTATATGATTGGGTAGTTGATAATTGTGAAATCGAAAAGAAGCCTCATCAATATGAATTTGGTAGATTAAATATCACAAATACTATAATGTCAAAAAGATATTTAAGAGCTTTAGTAGATGCTAAAAAGGTATCAGGCTATGATGATCCTAGAATGCCAACTCTATGTGGATTAAGAAGAAGAGGATTTACACCTGACGCTATTAGAAGCTTTATTTTAGGTACAGGCTTATCTAGAGTTAATTCAACTGTTTCATCAGATGAATTAGATGAAGCATTAAGAAACGACTTAAAGCTAAAAACATTAAGACCTAATGCGATAATTAATCCAGTTAAGGTTATTATTGATAATTATCCTGAAGATAAGATAGAATATCTAGATTGTCCTAATAATCAAGAAAATGAAGAATTAGGTTCAAGAAAGATATCATTTTCTAGAGAAGTTTATATCGAAAGAGATGACTTCATTGAAGAAAAGCCTAATAAGAAGTGGAAGAGACTTGCCTTAAATGTAGAGGTAAGATTAATGCATGCATATTTCATTACTGCAACATCAGTTGAAAAGGATGAGAATGGAAACATTACATTAATTCACGCAACATATGATCCTGAAACTAGATCAGGCTCAGGATTTGATTTAAGAAAGCCTAATGGTAATATTCACTTCGTAGATGCTAAAACTGCAATACCTGCTGAATTTAGATTATTAGAACCATTATTATTAGACGAGAATGAAGAGAATAAGGATTTAGATTTCATGGAAAGATTAAATCCAAATTCATTAATTATTTCTAATGGATATGTTGAAGAATTCTTAAAGGATACTAAGCCTTTAGATCATTATCAATTTATTAGAAATGGTTATTATGTAACTGATAAGGATTCTACAAAAGATAAACTAGTGTTCAATAGAACATGTGGTTTAAAATCATCATTTAAATTATAAAAGGGACTGCCTTATGAGCAGCCCTTTATACGCGTATAAAGGAGTTTATTATGTTAAAAACTGTTAATTTGGGTATTCAATATGGTTCAAGAAAATTATTCCAACATGTTGATCTAGCATTTTCAAAAGGAAACTGTTATGGAATTATAGGAGCCAATGGTGCTGGTAAATCTACCTTCTTAAAGGTTTTATCTGGAGAAATCGAATCTACAGAGGGTGAGGTTTTAATGGATCCTAATGAAAGAATGAGTGTATTAAAACAAGATCAACATGCATATGATAACGAAACTGTTTTAAGAACTGTTTTATTAGGACATAAAAGACTAATCGAAGTAATGGAAGAAAAGGATAGATTATATGAAAAGGAAGACTTCACTGATGCCGATGGTATTAGAGCGTCTGAATTAGAAGGAGAATTCGCTGAAATGGGCGGCTGGGAAGCTGAATCTGATGCTGAATCATTACTTTCTGGCTTAGGTGTTCCTTCAGATTATTTCTATTCATTAATGGGAGATTTGGATGCTAAACTAAAAATCAAGGTATTATTAGCTCAAGCATTATTTGGAAATCCTGATATATTACTATTAGATGAGCCTACAAATAACTTAGATTATAAGTCTACTAGATGGCTAGAAAATTTTTTATTAAATTTTGAAAATACAGTATTAATAGTTTCACATGATAGACATTTTTTGAATAATGTATGTACACATATTTGTGATGTTGACTTTAAAAAGATTAAGCTTTATGTGGGTAATTATGAATTCTGGTATGAATCTTCACAATTAGCTAAGAAACAAGCAGAAGATACAAATAAGAAGAGTGAACAAAAAATAAAAGAATTAAAAGAATTTATTGCAAGATTTAGTGCTAATAAATCTAAATCTCGTCAAGCAACAAGTAGAAAGAAATTATTAGATAAGATTGTATTAGAGGATATTGAACCATCTTCTAGAAGATATCCATATATTGGATTTAAGCCTTCTAGAGAGGTTGGAAATGATATATTAATTGTTGAACATTTAACTAAGAAAGGCTTATTTAAGGATTTAACATTTACAGTTAATAAGAATGATAAGATTGCGTTCTTAGCTGAAAATTCATTACAAATTACAGCTTTATTTAATATATTAAGTGGTAAAGATACTGATTTTGAAGGTAAATTCAAATGGGGTATTACTACAAATGTAGGATATTTATTCCAAGATAATAAAGAATTATTTGATAAAGATCTAAATTTAGTTGATTGGTTAAGACAATATTCTAAAGAAGATCAAACAGAAACATTTATTAGAGGATGGTTAGGTAGAATGCTATTCTCTGGTGAAGAATCATTAAAGAAATGTAATGTATTATCTGGTGGAGAGAAGGTTAGATGTAATTTTGCTAAATTAATGCTAGAATCACCTAATATCTTAGTATTAGAAGATCCAACTAACCATCTAGACCTAGAATCTATTACAGCATTAAATGAAGGTATGACTAATTATAAGGGAAATATCTTATTCTCAAGTCATGATGCCGAGCTATTACAAACAGTTGCCAATAGAATTATTTCATTTAATTTAGATGGAACATATGTTGATAAATTGACAACTTATGAAGAATTTATAGGAGAATAAAATGGATTTAAGCGGACTTAACAGTCGCCAACGTGAGGCAGTTACTACAACTGAAGGACCAGTAATGGTTATGGCAGGTGCTGGCTCAGGTAAGACGAAGGTTTTAACAACTAGAATTTCATATTTAATTTCAGAGCTAGGTATTCCTTCTGAAAACATCTTAGCTGTAACCTTCACTAATAAGGCTGCCAACGAAATGAAGGAAAGAATATCTAAAATGCTAAATATCAACACATCCAAAATGTGGGTATCAACATTCCATTCATTTGCCGCAAGACTTTTAAGAATAGAAATAGATAACTTACCTCCATTCAACAAATATTTTAATATTATAGATGATGATGACTCTCTAAAGATTGTAAAAGAAGTTATCAAGGAATTAGGAGATATTTCATATCAAGCTAAGGAAATGAGAAAGCTAATATCTAATTCTAAGAATTTCTTAGATTTTAAAGTAGATAATTTAGCTAAGAAAAATGATTTTCAAAGAGTGTTAGAAGGATATGAAAAGAAATTAGAAGAAGATAATTTATTAGATTTTGATGATTTAATTATTAAGACTATTGAATTATTTAAAAATAATCCTAATATATTGGAAAAATATCAAAGAAAATTTCAATATATATTAGTAGATGAGTTCCAAGATACAAATGGATTACAATATATATTAGTCAAAATGTTATCAGCATTCCATAAAAATATATTTGTTGTAGGTGATGATTTCCAATCTATATATTCCTTTAGAGGAGCTAAGATTGAAAATATTAATAAATTTAGAAAAGAATTTATTGATACTAAATTAATATTATTAGAACAAAATTATCGTTCAACAGAAGAAATATTAAATTTAGCTAATAATGTTATAGAGAAAAACCCTAACCAAATTAAAAAAGTTATGTTTTCTGAAAACAGCAATGGAGCTAAGCCTAAATTATATAATGCATATACATCTTATGATGAAACAATGTTTGTTTGTGATAAGATTAAAGATTTATTATTAAAAGGAGATCTTTATAGTGATATTGCGATAATGTATAGAGCTAATCATATTTCTAGAGGCTTTGAAGAACAATTAATTAAATATCATATTCCATATAAAATATATGGTGGTATATCATTTTTTCAAAGAGCTGAAATAAAAGATATGATTGCATATCTTAAGCTATTAGTATATTCTGATGATGATTTCTCATTTAAAAGAGTTGTAAATAACCCTAAAAAGGCTGTAGGAGAATCTATTATTAATAAGCTAACTGATGTTGCAAGAAATAAAGATATATCTCTTTTTGAGGCAATTAATTATTATGAAGGTAAAGGACAAGGATATCAAGGCTTATTAACATTTAAATCTCAAATAGAGGCTATTTCAGCCCAAATAGAAAATGTTAAGCTTCCTGATTTAATTGATATTATTTTAGATGAAACAGGATATAAAGATGAGCTTCAAAGGGTTGAAGATGAAGATGTTTATCAAGATAAATATCAAAATATAAAAGAATTTAAATCTATATTAAAGGATGCACAAGAATCTAGTGATGATTCAAATGCTGAAAAATTATTAAGCTTATTAAGTGATTTAGCTTTAAAGACAAATAATGATAATAACAATGATGGAAATAGTGTAATACTTACAACATACCATCAAGCAAAAGGACTAGAATTTAAAAATGTATTCATGGTCGCAACTGAAGAAGGAATCTTCCCTTCATCTAATTCATTTTCAGAAGCTGATATTGAAGAAGAAAGAAGAATTTGTTATGTTGGTATAACAAGAGCGAAAAAGAGATTATTTATAACTCATTGTGATCATAGAAGATTATTTGGATATGACCAAGAAATGTGGCCGTCTAGATTTATTGATGAAATGGATAAATCATTATTTGAAGATAATAATCCAAAAAGAAATATACCAATTTCTAAACCAATCCCAGCTAAGGAAGCACCAAAGGATCTGACAAAAAGTGATGTTAATTTAAAAGTTGGTGATAAAATTAACCACAAAATCTTTGGAGATGGTATAATAGTATCAAAGGATGGCTTAAGTATTACTGTTGCTTTTAAACAAGAATTTGGAATTAAAAAGCTTAAGGCAGATCATCCTTCTATTAGAAAGATATAGGTGAAGTTATGAGAAAGGTAGTATTAAAAATAATTCCTGCGATAATATTATTAATAGTTTCAGTTGTTTTTATTATTATCGCTATCGTAGTATTTACTGAAAAGAAGAATAGCCATTCTCTAATTAAGGCAACAAATATAACTGAAATAGCTGGCACTGTTGAGCTTGAGGCAGATGGAATGAAATTATATTGTGAATCAACTAAAAAGGATGACAAGAATAATTTTATTGTTAAAGCTGGTGGTTCAATTAGAATTAATCCAACTAATTTCACATTAATCGCTATTAAAAAAGGTGATAAATTATCAGTTAGACTAGAAAATGGTTCTGATATGGTATTATTAGATGGCAAAAAAGATGGATCTTATTATAAATATAATATAAAAGATTATAAAGATAATGGATATATGTTTGTCATTGAAAATCAAAGTCAGGATGAAATAAACATAGGATATATTAAATATTGGAAATAGGAATCGTTTGATTCCTTTTTCTTTTTACTTGATTCTTTTTAAAAAACGATGTAAAATAATACTGACAAAAAAATCAGTGATAAAAAAATCAGTAAAGGAGCTAAAGATATGTTTTATGGTAGAAATAATGAATATAATATTTTGAATAACGCTTTAAAAAGTCCAAATAATGCAATAGTTGTATATGGAAAGAGGCGAGTTGGTAAGACAACATTAATTAAAGAGGTAATACAAAAGCATGATTCTATTTATTATGAATGTATTGAAGATACATTAGAAAATAATGCATCGTTGTTTAAAGCTGAAATGATTAAACAAGGAATTGATGTACCATCATACATTAATTTTAATAATTTCATTGATATATTTGCATATATTAATTCTTTAAATAAAAAATATGTTATTGTAATAGATGAATATCCATATCTAAAGACCTTAAATAACCCTAAAGTAGTCGATAGTACATTTCAAAATATAATAGATAATAATCTCAAAAACACTAATTTAATAATTTCAGGTTCTTCTATGAGAATTATGAATGAAATACTAACTGAAGGCAATGCGTTATTTGGAAGATTTAAAGAAAAAATAATGGTTGAAGAATTAAATTATGTTGAGTCATCATCATTTTATTCAAATAAGTCAGTTTATGATAAAATTATGTTTTATTCTATTTTTGGTGGATCACCATTTGTTAATTCTTCAATTAATCCCGATATATCATTAAAAGAAAATATAATAAACAACTTTTTAAAAAACAATACTAATGTATATAATTATGCCGATAATATGTTATTAAGCGATCTAGCTAATAAAGTACAAGCAAGAAGGATAGTATCTATTCTCGCAAATACAAAGAAAAAATATAGCGAAATAGAGGCAATCCTTGATAAAGAAAAAACTGGAAAAATAAATGTAGCATTGAAATCATTATTGGAATTAAATGTTATAAAAAAGGTATATCCAATTAATAAAAAGAATGATTCTAAAAAAGCATATTATGAAATTTCTGATAATGCATTAAGATTTTTCTATACATATGTTAATAACAACAAAAGTATTCTAAGCGTTATTGGTGAAGAAGCATTTTATGACCAATATATAGAGAAGAGTTTATTATCTTATGTATCTTATAGATTTGAAGGTATCGTTAAAAATTATTTTTCTATAAAAGTAAAAAAAGGAGTTTTTAAAGGAGTATTAGATATTGGAACATATTATTATGATGATTCAATAAATAAATCAAATGGAGAATTTGATGTTGCTTTAAAAAAAGAAGCTGGATATGAAATATACGAAGTAAAATTTTATAAAGAGCCTTTAAAAAGTAATATCATAAAAAAAGAACTAGAACAGATAAAACAAATAAAAGAATTAAATATTATAAGTGTTGGATTTGTCAATGTATCCGGTTTTGAAGAACAATATAGTGATTGTATTTTGTTATCTGGTGAAGATATTTATAACATATAATTATTAATAAGATTTAAGAAAAGATTTATAGTTTTAAGGATTATAAGTCTTTTTTTATTGACTTTAAAAAAGATTGTAGTATAATCAATTTGAAAATTATTTTCATTTTGGAGGATAATATGTCTAGAGATAGTTATAATACTAAATCCAGAGAAGTAATTAAAGAAGAAATAAAAAAGATTACAGATGGATTTACAATTAAAGAATTAAAAAATGTATTAGATTCTAAAAATATAAAAATAGGTTTAACAACTATTTATAGAACTATGGATATATTAGAATATGAAGGAATTGTTAAGAAATTCTTTGATGAAAATAATATAGCTCACTATAAATATGTAAATGATTGTTCTAGTGAAAGACATTTTTATTTAAAATGCTCTAAATGTGAAAAGATTTATCATGTAGATTGTTCATGTATTGATGAATTAAGTATTCATATTATGCAAAGGCATAAATTTATGATTGACACAAGAAATATTATTTTAAGTGGTATTTGTGACAATTGTAGAACATTTATTAAATTTTAGGAGAGTTTATGAAAAGATTTGCATTAACATTTATAATTATATTTATTTTATTGTTATCTTTATCATCTTGTGGCTCTAAGAAAACAAATATTGTTTCTACATGTTATGCGGGATATGATCTTGCAAGACAAATAGCAGGAGAAAAGAAAACATCATCAATGTTATTAAATCCAGGAGAGGAATTACATGATTATTCACCATCTGTTGGAGATATTGAAAGAATTATTAGTTCGGAAATATTTATTTATATTGGTGGAGAATCAGATTCTGAATGGGTAGAAAAAGATATATTACCAGAAATAGATAAGAATAAGACAATTATTATTAATATGATGGATGTTGTTAAAAATGGTGGATATACATATGACGAAGAAAATCCTGATTCAGCAGAAGCTGAATAGGAAGATGAAGAATAGTAATAAGAGGAAGAATATGATGAGCATGTATGGAATTCTATTACAAATGCCAAGCTTATTTCATCTTCAATCTATGATTCATTAGTATCATTAAATAATGAGAATAAGGATTATTATAAAGATAATTATGATAATTTAGTTAAAGATTTAAATGAAGTTGATAATGATATTAAAGATGTTATATCAAATTCATCTAAGAATTTATTAGTATTTGCTGATAGATTCCCATTATTATATTTTGTTAATGAATATGGATTAAATTATGATGCAGCATTTAAAGGCTGTGAAACATCTAAGGAAGCAAATCCAAATACTATTAATTCTTTATGTAATAAGATAAAGAATAATAATATTAAAGTAATATTTATTATTGAATTGTCAGAAAGTAAAATTGCTGATACAATAATTAAGGAATTGAAAAATGAAAATTATGAAGTATCAAAAAGAACTTTCTATACAATGCATAATGTAAGTAAAAAAGATTATAAAAATAAAAAATCATATATTGATTTCATGAAGGATAATATAGAGAGTTTAAGAGTAGCACTAAGCTAGGAAGTGATTAAAATGTTATTTGAGGTTAAAAATTTAACTTTAGGTTATGAAAAAGAGAATATAATAAATAATATTTCATTCTCTGTAGAGGAGAAGGATTTTATTGTCATTGTTGGTAAAAATGGTGCTGGTAAATCTACTCTAATTAAGGGTATATTAGGTTTAATAAAACCTAAGTCAGGTGAAATTATATTTAATGAATCTTTTAATAAGAAGCTAATAGGATATATGCCTCAAGAAACAAAGGTGTCACAAAACTTTCCAGCAAGTGTAAAAGAAATAGTTTTATCTGGAAGAATTAATAAGATGGGTATTAGACCATTTTATAATTCTAAAGATAAGGAAAAATGTGAAGAAGTATTAAAGATATTAAATATATATGATATTAAAGATAAATCATTTTTTGAATTATCTGGTGGACAAAGACAAAAGACATTGTTAGCTAGAAGCCTTTGTGCAACAGATAAATTATTAATATTAGATGAACCAAGTAATAATTTAGATAATACATCAAGAGAAGAATTTTATTTATTATTAATGAAATTAAATAAGGAATTAGGAATAACAATAATGATGATTAGCCATGATTCAGATATTGATAAGCTATTAGGTAATAAGCTTTTAAGAATAACTGATAATAGCTATGAATTTATTACTAATGATGAAGAGGAATAATATATGGCTGATTTATTAAATATATTACAAAGGCAATATATTATATATGCCTTCATTGTTGGTGTAACAATGTCATTATCTGGTTCTTTACTTGGTGTATCTTTAGTTTTAAAAAAGCATTCAATGATTGGTGATGGTCTTTCCCATGTTGGCTTTGGTGCAGTAGCTGTTGCGGCATGTATGGGTTGGGCACCAATTTGGTTTGCTATACCTGTAGTTATGTTATCATCATTTTTAATCTTATGGCTAGCAAATAGAAGTAAGATATTTGGCGATAGTGCAATCGCTATATTTTCAACTCTAGCTTTAGCTGTAGGTTATGCAGCTATAGAGCTTGGAGAGGGTGTTAATTTCAATGTCAGCAGCTATTTATATGGATCACTTCTTGGTGTTAATTTAACTGAAGTAATTATAAGTATAGTTGTAGCTATTATTGTGTTAGGATTATATATTATTCTATATAATAGAATATTTAGTGTTACATTTGATGAAACATTCTCTAAATCAAGTGGTACAAATGTATTAGTAATTAATGGTATTATTGCAATATTAACTTCATTAACTGTAGTAATTGGTATGAAGGTTATGGGCGCATTATTGATTACAGCATTAATAATATTCCCTACCTTATCTGCAAGACAAATAATGAAGACATTTAAGGGTGTTACTATTTGTGCAGCGATTATAAGTGTTTTAGCATTTATAATTGGTTTATTGTTATCATGTATTATTAGTAATTTACCAATTGGATCATCAATTGTATTTGTTAATTTTATAGTATGTATAATATTCTTTATTATAGGAAGAATAATTAGAAATAAAAAATAGTGGAATCTGCTGATTCCACTATTTTTCTTATAATTCCTTCATCAATTTATCAATTGATAATATTTTATAATTTTTATTTTTGTTATCAATGATACCTTCATCTTGTAATTTCTTCATTTCATATGAAAGACTTGGTCTTTCAATATTTAATAAAGCTGCAAGATCAGTTTTTGTTGTATCAATTTTAAATTCTAATTTTCCTGTTTTAACATATTCATTATATAGAAGGTAGCAAATCTTTCCTCTAATTGTTTTATGTGTTAAAAGCTTAATATGATCACTTAATGATACAGCTGAATCACTTATTTCTCTTAAGAAATTCTTTAAGAAGGCAGTAGAAGATTTCATTAACATTAATAAGTCATTAAACGCATACATTGATATTGTTACATCATTATCAGCATAAAATGAAGCCTTATATCTTGGAGTAGAAGAATACATTAAATTAATTCCAATATATTCATCCTTGTTAATAATTCTAATTATATTATCATGTCCATCTGAAAATGATTGTTTAGCAACAATTGTTCCCTCATTTACATATGATAGGTAATCACATTCATCACCTTCGTAAAAGATTGTGTCACCTTTACTGTATTTTCTAATTACTGGCGTAACATTTTCAAATAAGAAATCTCTTTCTTCTGAAGATAAATTATCAAATATTGTCATAACTATTAAAGGCTAGCCTTTTCTCCTTCCTCAATTTTTTCTCTAGCTATTGCAAGCATAAGCTTAATTCTATTTTCCTGATTAACCTTAGTAGCAGAAGGGTCATAATCGATAGCGATTATATTAGCGTCAGGATGGATAGATTTAATCTTTTTCATTACTCCCTTTCCACAAATATGGTTAGGAAGACAACCAAATGGTTGTGCACAAATTACATTGCTATAGCCAATTTCAACTAACTCCATCATTTCAGCTGTAAGTAACCAGCCTTCACCCATTTTAACGCCATGGTCTAGAACTCCCTCGCTTAGATCCTTAGTATGGCTGAAATATTTCATTGGAGTAATCTTTGTTTTACCTATAGCATCAATCATAATCTTTTCTAATCTTCTAATGTACCAAATTAATGCTTTATTAATTAAGGCAGATTTTTTGCTTCTGCCATAAATTAAATTATCATAAATTCCGTTATATAAAGAATATAGAATAAAACCAAATAAACCAGGAACCATTACCTCGGCATTTTGAGATACTAAGAAGTCTTCTAGGTGGTTGTTACCTAAAGAAGCATATTTAATATATATTTCTCCAACTATACCAACCTTTGGCTTAGCTTTTGATAAATCTAAGTCTAGATTATCAAAGGCCTTAGCTATTTTATTAATATTCTTTTTAATTTGATGATTGCTGATACCTTTACCTTTATCGAATTCAGCTAGCAATTCATTAACAAATCCGTAAGTAAGATTATCGACATCACCTTTATTTTTTTCATAAGATCTAGTCTTATTTCTTAAATACATTAATGCATCTCCGTATGTAATAGCGGCAGCTACCTTTCTAATTAATTTGAAAGTTAGCTTAAATCCTGAATCCTTTTCAAGATTAGAAGCATTAAGTGATACTACAGGAATATATCCATATCCAGCTTTTATTAAAGCTTTTCTCAATAAATGGATATAATTTGAAGCTCTACAGCCTCCACCTGTTTGAGTTATTAATAATACTATTTTATCTAAATCATCTCTATGATTTAAATTATCAATAAATTGTCCTATAACTAATAATGCTGGGTAGCATGTATCGTTATGAACATATTTTAAGCCTTCCTCAACTACCGCGGGTCCTTGGTTTTTACATACCTCAACCTTATATCCTGCTTGTTTTAGCACACCTTCAAATAAGGCCATATGAATATCAAGCATAGAAGGAATTAAAATAGTATGAGTTTTTACCATATCTTCAGTGAATTTAGGATATTCAAAATTATCAGATACAAAAGTACTATCTTTTTCCATTTTAATCATCCTTTCTTTGCTTTAATGCTTCAAATAAGCTTCTTAGTCTAATTTTAACTGCACCTAGGTTGGTTATTTCATCAATCTTAATTTGTGTATAAATCTTGTCGTGTGATTCTAAGATTGCTTTACATTCATCAGTAGTAACAGCATCTAGACCACAACCAAATGATACTAATTGAACTAAATTCATATCATCATTAAATGTACAATATTTTGCAGCACTATATAATCTTGAATGATACGTCCATTGATTTAGTACTCTAACTTGGAATTTTTCTGTTAAATGAGAAATAGATTCTTCACTAACTACAGTTGCACCCATAGAAGCAATTAGCTTATCAATTCCATGGTTAACTTGTGGATCTTGATGATAAGGTCTACCAGCTAATACAATAATTTGTCTATTATCAGCTCTTGCCTTTGTAATATAAATACCAGCAGTAGCTCTAATCTTAGCTAGATAGTCATCATATGCCTTGAAGGCAGCAGTAGCGGCTTCTCTAACTTCACCATTTTTAATATTTTTATCTTTGAAATATTTATCTAAAATTAGTTTCATTCTCTTAGGGAATTCTTTTTTATCGTCAATAGTAATGAAATCACTAATAAATGTAACCTTTTTAATATTTCCTACATTGTTAATAATATTTTCAGGGTAATATGCTACGATTGGGCAGTTATAATGGTTATCGCCCTTTTTCTCATCAATGTTATAGCTCATACATGGATAGAAGATATTTTGATATCCTTCATTAATTAGCTTTTCGATATGACCATGTACTAGCTTTGCAGGGTAGCAGGCAGTATCTGATGGTATTGTATGCTGACCCATTTGATATATCTTTTGATTTGAGAATCCTGAATTTATTACTTCAAATCCTAGGAATGTAAAGAATGTATGCCAGAATGGAAGAAGCTCATACATATTTAATACTAGAGGAATAGCAATTGTTCCTCTCTTTCCTTTAATTGGCTTAAATTCTTGTAATTTTTCTCTTGTATATTCATAAATGTTTTCACCTTTATTAGAGCTATTAACTCCAAGTGGCTTTTCACATCTATTTCCTGAAATAAATTTATTTGGATTATTTTTAAATGTATTTACTGTTAATAAACAGTGGTTATTACAGCCTTGGCATGTAATATTTTTAACTGTATGTTCGAATTCTTTTAATTCTTCTTTAGAAATAGTAGAAGTCTTTTCAATCTTTAATGATTTAGCATATAATGCAGCACCATAAGCACCCATTAATCCTGCAATATTTGGACATACTACATCTACACCAAGTTCTCTTTCAAAAGCTCTTAATACAGCTTTATTTAAGAATGTACCACCTTGAACAACGATATGCTTTCCAAGTTGATCCTTTGAAGTACATCTAATTACTTTATATAAAGCATTCTTTACTACAGAAATAGATAAACCTGCAGAAATGTTATCAATAGTAGCTCCATCCTTTTGAGCTTGTTTAACAGAAGAATTCATGAATACTGTACATCTAGATCCTAAATCTACTGGTTTTTTAGCCATAAGACCTAGCTTTGCAAAGTCTTGAATTTCATATCCTAATGCATTAGCAAATGTTTGTAGGAAAGAACCACATCCAGATGAACATGCTTCATTTAAGAAAATATTTGAAATTGAATGATTTTCAATCTTAAAGCATTTAATATCTTGTCCACCAATGTCGATAATAAAATCTACATTTGGCATGAATTTTTCAGCTGCCTTGTAGTGAGCCATAGTTTCTACAAGACCGCCATCAAGCTTAAATGCATTTTTAGCTAATTCTTCACCATAACCAGTTGAAGCAGAAGCTTTAATATTTATATTTGGATATGTTTCATATAAATAATCTAATATCTTTTTGATAACTGATACTGGATTTCCTTTATTTGGATTATATGATTCATATCTTATGTTTCCATCTTCGTCTACTAATACTAGCTTTAAAGTAGTAGAACCAGAATCTATACCTAAATATAGGTTTCCTTCATATCCTTCAAGTGGATATGTTTCAACTCTATCCTTATTATGTCTTTCAATGAATTCATTATATTCATTTTCATCTGCAAATAATGGATTATTATATGCATATGTTGATTTATTAGAAAATTGAATTAGGTTTTCAATTGCTTGTTCAACATTTATAACATCATTGCTGCAAAGAGCAGTACCGATAGCAACATAATATAATGAGTTTTCAGGACAAATACCTTCAGTATTTAATACCTTATCAAATGCTTCTTTTAATTCTGATAAGAATGTTAAAGGTCCACCAAGATATGCAACATTTCCTGTTATTTCTCTACCTTGTGCAAGTCCACCAATTGTTTGGTTAACTACTGCATAGAAAATAGAAGCAGCAATATCTGATTTTGAAGCACCTTGATTTAATAATGGTTGAATATCAGTTTTAGCGAATACACCGCATCTAGAAGCAATTGAATATAGCTTTTGATGTTCACTTGCTAAATTATTAATTTCAGTAATATCAACATTTAAAAGTGTTGCCATTTGGTCTATGAACGCACCTGTACCACCAGCACAAGTACCATTCATTCTTACTTCCATACCGTCAGTTAAGAATAAAATTTTAGCATCCTCGCCACCAAGCTCAATAATACAGTCTGTACCTGGTATTAGCTTATTTGCGGCAATACGAGTAGCATAAACCTCTTGTACAAATGGAATATTACATCCATCAGCAATTCCCATTCCGGCAGAACCAGAAATAGAGAATTTAATTTCACTTCCAATTATATTATTTGATAAAAGCTCCTTTAGCTTTTCAATGATACTATCCTTAATATGGGAATAATGGCGTTTATAATCTTTATAAATAATGTTATTGTCTTCATCCATTACAACGCATTTAATTGTAGTAGATCCAACATCAAGACCTAGACGTAGCATTAAATCAACTCCTTTATTCAGCAATGTAATAATTATATTATTAAAGATTTCAATTGTCAATAAAAGTGTAGGATTTATTACATTTTTTATTTTTTACCTTATGATATTAGATATCATATAAAAAGATTTTATTGTAATCACATTATTATTAATGTATAATAATAACGTATTTTTATTTACTAAAAGTAGTTTAGGAGTTTTATATGAAAAAATTAAAGGGAACAATTACAGCTTTTATATTAAGCCTTGGATTATTAATATTAGCAGCATGTGGTGGTAAATCAAGTGGAATTACTGCTGATGATGTTGATATGCAAATAACAACAATTAATAAAAATAGTGCTACTATAAAGCTTACATTTACAGAAAATGAAAATTTAGCTTCAGGTGCAGCAACTGCATATGTTACTTCATATAAAATGGAAGATGGAGAAGAAACATCACCTCAAAGACAAGATGTTAAATTTAGTGGTGACGTTTATACATCTGCATCAGTTTCATTTTCAAGCTTAACAGAAAATCAAGAATATCATTTCGTTTTATATGTAACATTCAACAAGAAAAACAAGAAGATTAAAACAATTACAGGTAATACAACTACTGAAGTATCACAAGAAATCATGTCAACAGAAGATTTTAAGAATAATTTAGTAGCTAATACTAGTGGCGAATTCAAATTAGCTGCAGATCTAGATTTCTCAGTTGATGGTGAAAAAGAAT
>JAFRXJ010000037.1 GCA_017441525.1 Acholeplasmatales bacterium
AACGTCGTGAGACAGTTTGGTCCCTATCTGTCGTGGGCGATGGAAATTTGAAGAGAGCTGTCCTTAGTACGAGAGGACCGGGATGGACATACCACTGGTGCACCAGTTGGCCTGCCAGGGCCATAGCTGGGTAGCTAAGTATGGAAAGGATAAACGCTGAAAGCATCTAAGCGCGAAGCCTCCTCTAAGATGAGATTTCCCAAATAGTAAGATCCCTTAAAGACGATAAGGTTGATAGGCTGGGTGTGGAAGCATGGTGACATGTTCGAGCTGACCAGTACTAATAGATCGAGGACTTAACCTTAAAATTTGACATATTTTTATCTAGTTTTCAAAGAGAGGTCTGGTGGCGATAGCAAGGTGGATACACCTGTTCCCATACCGAACACAGAAGTTAAGCACTTTCACGCTGATGGTAGTAAGTTAAATCTTGCGAGAGTAGGTAGCTGCCAGGCTGTCTCTTTGTAATATATGCCTTCTTAGCTCAGTTGGTTAGAGCACCTGACTGTTAATCAGGGTGTCGTAGGTTCAAGTCCTATAGAGGGCGCCATTGATGGCCCGTTGGTGAAACGGTTAACACACATGCCTTTCACGCATGCATTTATGGGTTCGAACCCCGTACGGGTCACCATCTTAAAAATTCAAGTCTCAGAATAATCTGAGGCTTTTATTTTTTGTATTTAAAGAAAAATTTGGAGTTGTACTCCATAAAATTCAGTGCTATACTATATTTGAATGGAGATGTATAACATGATTAACAGAACAATATATAAAGAAATTATAGATACAATAAAAAATAAAGCAGTTACTGTTATTACTGGCGCTAGACAAGTTGGTAAAACAACTCTTTGTTCACTAATTGAAACAGAGCTTGGTTTCAATTATGTTTCATTAGCTGATCCAATCATAAGAAATTCAGCTAAAAGTGACCCATCTGAATTTCTATCTTTAAATACATTTCCATTAATTATTGATGAAATTCAAAAGGCACCTGAATTATTTGAATATTTAGAAGGAATAGTAGATAAAGAAATAAAAAAAGGTAATAAAAAAGGATTATATGTTCTTACTGGTTCTCAAGCATATAAGCTAATGAAGGGAGTAACTGAATCAATGGCAGGAAGAGTTGGTTTAATATCTATGTCCCCTCTATCTTTGAGTGAAATAACTAATAAGGAAGAATTACCATTTGAAGTTGATATTCAAAGAATTAAGAATCGTACTAAAGATTACTTGATTGATACTAACAAGATGTATGAATATATAGTTAGGGGTTTTTATCCTGAACTTTATGATAATACTAATTTGAAAACATCAATTTTTTATGCTGATTATGTTGAAACATACTTAGAAAGAGATGTTTCTGATTTTATTAATTTAAAAGATAAACAAAAATTTCTAAATTTGATGTCAGTTCTAGCATCATTAACAGGGCAAGAATTAATTTATGACAATTTATCAAAAATCATTGGCGTAGATGTTAAAACCATCCAAAGTTGGATAAGTGTTTTAATAGCAGGTAATATAATATATCTTTTATATCCATATAATGAAGAAAGTATGGTTAAGCAGGTAACAAAAAGGCCAAAAATATATTACGGGGACACTGGACTTGCTTGCTACTTGGCAAGAGTTACAACCTCTGAAACTTTAAAAGCTTCATATTTAAAAGGACATATGGTTGAAACTTTTATAGTAAATGAAATAATTAAGAGTTATAAGAATAATCGTTATGAAAAAGAAACATCTTTCTATTATTATAGGAATTCAAATCAAGAAGAAATTGATTTAATTATTGTTAGAGATGGTAAAATTTCTTTAATTGAATGTAAAAGTGGAGAAGAATTCAATTCTAAAGATGTTTCATCGTTTGATAATTTATCAAAAACTAGATTAGAAATGACTAATAATGCAATAATATGCACAACTAAAAATATATATTCAATAGGAAAAGGGATATATGTAATTCCTGTTACTAGTATTTAACGATAACCATATGTGTTATGTATCCGAACCACTTTAAAGAAACTGGCTTAATATCGTAAAATGGTTCGGGGTATTATCGCGAATGGTTCACCATCTTAATAATTCAAGTCTCAGTTAAATCTGAGACTTTTATTTTTCACCTTTTTAAGGAAAAAATGGAGTTGTGTGATGAATCTATTTTTAAGATATTTTTAATTGATTGATAATTTCATGTAGAACATGAAATATTATGCTGGTATTTTAATTTAATTGTTAAAAAAGAGTTTATTATGTTATAATAAGTAAAAGATAACAATAAAAAATTGTAATATTTTAGGAGTGTGGGAAGTAATGAAAAAGAAAACTATTAAACCACTAGTAATTCTTTTATTTTTTATTATGATTTCTTTGTGCGTATTTGGATGTAAGAAAAAAGAAAAGCCAATTACTAATGTACAGGAATCAACAATTATTAAAAATGCAAAGAATACAGACGAATATATAAATAAATCTGATTATAAATCAGTCGCTTATGCGTTTATTTATAATATAAAATCAGGTTTAAAATCATATGAATCTGAGACAAATGGAACTGTTAAGGCAAAAGTTGCATTTTTTGATTATAATATCAAATTTAATAGTGTGATATTTAAAAATGGAAATACTTTTTATTCAAAGGATGATTCAAAATCAACATTGATGAATGTACAAAATGAGTTTTATATGGTTGATAATGAAAAAATTCTTGTAAGTAGAGATTTAAAAAAGTATTCTGTTTATACATTAGATGATTATCATAAAACTTCATATTCTTTTAATCAATATTTAATTATGGGATATATTTTTAATGATGAATCTATTGTTAATTCAGAGTTAGTATCTAATGATGATACGGTTGAAATTAAGTATACATTAGATAATGATTTAGCCACAGATTGGGTAAAACTTGATTTTAAAACTAACGGTGGTCTTTCTTCATATCCTAATTTTAAAAAAATCGAAATTACATTAAAAATGAAGAAGGATTTTACTCCGATTTCATACTCTATTCATGCTGTTTATAACGCTTCTAAGCCTGTTATTGGAAGTACAGAGGTTACACAAGATGGTGAATGCTTATTTTCTAAAGTAAATGAAGAAATAACTATTCCAAATGAATCATCACTTATTGATAAATTAGGTTTAAGTCCTTCAGATATTGAGATAAATACCGAAGAGGAAGATATTAAAAATGATATATTGAATGCGTTGAGTCAACTAGATTGGAAAAATGGTGTTAATATTAATGGTGATGTTACTTTAAATCTTTTTGATAATGAAACAAAATTAAATATTGATACCAATGTTGCCTTTGATACATCTCGTTTATCGAGTGAAAAATTATATAAAATATTATCTTTATATGGAACGATAGAAGGCGATGATACATTTAATACTATAATAAGTATTATTAAGTCTTATGCGAGTGATAAATTAGGTAAGTATTCTGTTCTTTTTGATGATTTCCAAAAAATCGAAATTGTTTATGATGGTGACGGTGGTATATACTTAGTTCCTACTAATAAAAATGAAATTCAACCTGTCGTATTAAAGGCAAGATTAGTTGATATTCTAGATGTAATTGTAAAACAAGTTGATGTTTATAATGTAGTTACTGGAGCTAATAACGACTTATTGTCATATAAAAAAATAAATGGAATAGATGAGAAAAATTATAGAATAGAAATATCACTTAACCAAGATACTATTGATAGTATCAGATATGGATTGAATAAAATATTTGAAGACGAAAAATATAGTATGATTAAAACACTTTTATCATATAAAGATTTTGATTCAATATCTATAAGTCTTGATGTTGTAGATGGAATGTTTAGTAATTTTGATATTTCATTTAATTATCTAAAAGGTGCAGATAGTGAACCTGATAAGGTGGTCACTTTTGTCAAACTTCACCTAGAGACAAGCAATAAAGAATTTGATTATGCTAGCAAGATTGAACAAACAAATCAATTATATACAGCATACACATCTGTTTTTGAGTTAAAGAATCGTATAAACGAATTATTAAATAATGTATATGTTAGCAATAAGTATTTATCTAACTTGAATGATGCATATAACGAATATAAAGAATTAAGTGATCAACAAAAATCTTTCTTTGAAAGTAATATTGAACTAAGTATTCAAAATACAATCAAGCAAGTAAATGATATTCTATTATTCTTAGATATATATAAAAAGTATAATTTAGAAAATCTTACAAATGATGATATCTATTATTTAACAAAAGCTTATAAACTTAATTCATTAAATTCTAGATTGTTAATGGAAGAAATTGGAAATGATAATTATTTAATTGTTAGTGATTTAGAAAGTCGTATTGATTACTCTAGTTTTGATTCTGCTCTAGCTAAGTTTAACGGAAATGATGAAACTTCTTGGAATTTAACAGAAAAAGAGATTAGAGATATTAAACTATTATTTGATATATCTGAATATGATTCATCTGTTTCAAATAAAATGATGATAGATTTATTAATGCATGGAAAATCAATAGATGTTGAAACACTTAAAACAAAGATAAATAATTTATATGATAATCTATAATATAGTAATAATTACGCTATAATGACTTTATCATATAATTTAGTTATATTTATACCAGCACTTGAAATATAGTGCTGGTATTTTATTTTTTCTAACGAAATAATTATTGACAATATAATAAAAATTGGTATAATAAATATTGCAGTTTGTAAACTGCTTAATCCTATACATGCCCGAATGGCGGAATTGGCAGACGCGCTAGACTTAGAATCTAGTTCCACAAGAGTGCAGGTTCAAGTCCTGTTTCGGGCACCAGTATTGTTAATAACGACCTAGGTCGTTTTTTATTTTATTTGGATATAATAAATGATATAATTTTTCTTGGTGGTAAGGTATGAATATTACATTCGATAATGTTTCATTTAAATATATAGAAAAAAAGATTTTAGATAATGCATCCTTTTCTATTAATGATAATGATAAGGTTGGAGTAGTAGGAGTTAATGGTACAGGTAAAACTACTATTTTAAAATTAATACAAGAAATAGAATTTCCAATATCTGGAAGAATAATTAAATCTGGTAAAATGAGAATTAATTATTTAGCCCAAGATCCTAAATTTGATGAATCAATGTCTTTAATTGATATCATTATGAAAGATTCTACACAAGATAATCCAATACAAGAATATGAAGCTGAGTCAATTTTACAAAAATTCGGATTTTCTGATACATCTATTACTACATCTAACTTCTCAGGTGGACAAATTAAGAGAGTAGCATTAGCTAAGGTCTTAGTTACTCCATGTGATTTCTTAATTTTAGATGAGCCTACAAACCATTTAGATAATGATTTAATAATATGGTTAGAAAAATATCTACAAAAGTTTAAAAAAGGAATATTTATGGTAACCCATGATAGATATTTCTTACAAAAGGTATGTAATAAGATGCTAGAATTAGATTTTGGTAAAACATATCTATATGAGGCTAATTACGATAAATTTCTAGAACTTAAGGCTAAGAGACTAGAACTTGAGAAAAACGCAAATAAAAAGCTAAAATCTATATTAAAACATGAAGCAGAATGGATGAGTCGTGGTGTAGAAGCTAGAAGAACTAAAAGTAAGAGTAGAATTGAGCGTTTTAATGAATTAAGTAAAATAGAATTTAATGAAACTAAAACAATGGAATTATCATCCATTACAACAAGACTTGGTAAAAAGCTTATTAAAGCAATTAATATTTCTAAATCATATGGTAATAAGAATTTATTTAATAATTTCTCATTTGATTTAAATAGAGATGATATTATTGGTGTTGTTGGAGATAATGGTGCTGGTAAATCTACATTATTTAAAATAATAATGGGAGAAGTTTTACCAGATAGTGGTGAGTTAATTAAGGGTGAAACACTTAAAATAGGATATTTTAGTCAGCATTTAGATGTAATAGATCCTGAAATAAGAGTAATAGATTATATTAAAGAATATAAATCAAATATAGAAACTCTAGATGGTGAGATTTCAGCATCTGACCTATTAGAAAGATTCTTATTTGATTCAACATTACAATATAGTAAAGTAAAAATGTTATCTGGTGGAGAAAAAAGAAGATTACAACTAGTAAGAGTCTTAATATCTAATCCTAATATGTTATTATTTGATGAGCCTACAAATGACCTAGATATTTATACATTAGAATTATTAGAAGATTATTTATTATCATTTAAAGGACCTATAATGGTAATATCTCATGATAGGTATTTCTTAGATAAGATTTGTAATAAGCTTTTATGTTTTGAAAACAATAATATTATTGAAACCCTAGATTCTTTCTCTCATTATATAGAGAATAAGCCTTCAAATGATATTAAGGAAGAAAAGGTAAATAATAATACCCAAAGAAAGAGAAACAGGCTTCCTTCAGCATTTAAGAAAGAATATGAAGAAGTAGATTCAAGAATAAAAGTATTAGAAGAAAGAATAAAAGAATTAAATATTGAACTAAAAAATCCAAAAAATGATTATGTAAAATTAATGGATTTCCAAGAAGAATTAAATAAATCAGAAGAAGAATATAATAATTTATTAGAAAGATATTTTGAACTATTAGATATTAAATCTCAATATGATGAATAATTGTTGACAATAATATATTCATTTGCTATAATAAAGCGGTTTTTCGAAATATATGTCACAATGTGATATAAATAGGGGATGGAGAATGAATATGCCAAAAATCGCAATATTAACAGACAGTAATAGTAGTATTACTCAAAAAGAAGGAAAAGAATTAGGAATTAAAGTTATTCCAATGCCTTTCAATATTGATGGAGAAGAATACCTTGAAGATATAAATCTAACACAAGAACAATTCTACCAAAGGCTTACATCTGGAGCTAAGGTTTCTACAAGCCAACCTTCTTCAGGCTATGTAACATCTATTTGGGATGAATTATTAGAAGATCATGATCAAGTTATATATATTCCAATGTCATCAGGATTATCTAAATCATGTGAAACTGCAATAAACGCTGCTAAGGCAAATTATGAGGGTAAGGTATTTGTTGTAGATAATCAAAGAATATCAGTAACTCAAAGACAATCAGTATTAGATGCTATGGAGCTTGCAAGATGTGGATATGATGGAAAACAAATCCATGATAAATTAATGGAAATCAAATTTGATTCAGATATCTTCATTATGGTTGATACATTAGAATACCTTAAGAAGGGTGGAAGAATAACTGCTGCTGCAGCTGCACTTGGTGGAATGTTAAAGTTAAAGCCAATCTTATTAATTAAAGGTGAAAAGTTAGATAAATTTAGAATGAGAAATAGAAGCATTGAAACTGCAAAAGAAATTATGCTTGATGCTTGTTTAGAAAAGGTCAATGGCTACCTTAAGGATAAAGATGGAAGAACAGATAATATTTATTATGAAGTTGCATATAGTGGGGTAGATAAAACTGATGCTGATGCATTCGTAAAAATGATTAAAGAAAAAATTGGTGAAGATAAGGAAGTATATTGTGCTCCATTATCACTTTCAGTATCATGCCATATTGGACCTGGCTCTCTAGCTATGGCAATCTGTAAAAAAATGCCAGATGAATGGACAAAATAAAATGGTTTTTTAACCATTTTTTTTTGCTTATTTGGGCATATAATGGTATAATGTCATTATGGGGGTGAAAAGGGTTATGTCAAGAAGAAAGATACATCCATATTTATATATAATTTTTACCTTCATATCAGTAATAGTAATAGGAATGATATTATTATCATTGCCTTTCGCATATAATAAAGAATACATAGAGAAGACATCTATTGGTAATTATTTTGCTAACTCTCTATTTATGTCATCATCTGCAGTATGTGTTACAGGATTATCTGTAATGCCTGATGGTGTAATAAATAATATGAGTGTTTTTGGAAAGATAGTAATGATCTTGTTGATGGAAATAGGTGGATTATCTATTATCACTATTGCAGTATTTTTCTTTACTATTATGGGTGCTAAAATAGGTATAACTAGTAGTTTTATTTTAAGAGAATCTTTAAATCAAAAGAATTCTAAAGAAATAATTAATTTAGTAAAAAGTATAGTTCTATTATCAGTAATTGTTCAGGTAATAGGTATTTTGGTAAATTGGTATCCATTATTCGAATATACAAAGTATTTGTATGGCTCTGGTAATGTAGGAGAAGCGTTATTTATGTCAGTATTCCATGCGGCAGCTGCGTTTAACAATGCTGGATTTGATATTATAGGACCTGAAAGCACAGTAATGTTTTCAAGTGCCGAATATACAATGTATGGTATATCAACTGCTTCAATGGTAACATTTAATATTTCAACAATGTTAATGATATTCTTTGGTGGTATAGGTATTGTTATATTTAAAGATGTAATTAAATGTAAATTCAAATGGAAGAAGATGAATCTTCATACTAAAATAACATTAATTACAACATTATGCTTAATTGTATTTGGTACACTATTCGTTAAACTAACATGTATGGAAATGGAATGGATGGAAGCATTGTTTACATCTATTACATGTAGAACGGCAGGTTTCCAAACATATAGAATGAGTGATTTAACGCCTGCAACATCAATGGTTTGTATGGTATTAATGTTAATAGGCGCATCACCATGTTCATGTGGTGGTGGTATCAAGACAACAACATTCGCTATTATAATGATGGCTATTTTCTTCTATGCTAGAGGAAAGAAAGTAAAAGCATTCAACAGAAGTCTTGAGCATGATCAAATATTAAAAGCATTTATATTAGTAAATGTCGCTATATCAAGCTGTATACTTGTTACAGCAATAGTATTATGGATTCAACCATCATTGAAGTTAGATGATGTTTTATTTGAAGTTGTATCTGCAGCATCAACTACAGGACTTTCAAAGGGTATAACGGCAGATTTAGCTATTGGAAATAAGGTTATATTATCATTATTGATGTTATTTGGTAGATTAGGACCTCTTACTGTAATTGGTACAGTAAATAAGAATTGGATTAATCCTCCAAAAGAAACGATAAGATATGTAGAAGAGAGTGTGATTATAGGATGAAAAAGAACTTTTTAGTAGTCGGTTTAGGACGATTTGGTTCAAATGTTGCTAAAGCACTTGAAGAAATGGATTGTGATGTTTTAGCAATTGATATTGATGATGAAGCTGTAAAAAATATATCAAAAATAGTACCTCACTGTGTTATCGCTGATTCAACTAAGCTAGATGTATTAGTTGAACTTGGAGTAAGTAATATTGACCATGCCGTTGTTGCGATTGGTAATAATCTAGAAGCTTCAATTTTAACAATTGTTAACCTGAAGCAAATCGGTGTTAAAAACATAACAGTAAGAAGTGATGAAGAAGCTCATAGAGAACTATTTACTCTTATAGGGGCAACTGAAGTAATTATCCCAGAAGAAGCATCTGCAGTATCACTTGCTAACCAAATTAATAGTGACTCTATCATGGATTATCATGTTGTATCAAATGATTATGTAATGGTTAAAATTGTAGTAGGAAAAACATTCAAACCAAAATCATTAATTGAGATGGATATCAGAAACAATTTTGATGTAAACGTCGTTGGTATTATCAGAGATAATGAATTCAATATTCCTCGTGGTACTGATAAAATCTTCCCATTAGATATTGTTGTTGTAGCTGGAAAGAATAATAATGTTAGAAAATTTGATTTATTCTTAAATTAATATGAAATTACTAATACTTTATAATAAAGAATCAAAGAAGCAATTATCAAATAAAAAATTCGAATATTTAAAGAAAGAATTAAATCATTTATATAATGATATTATTATTCCAGATATAAAAGAAGATGAAAGAACTACTGATTATATTGATATAGATTGTGATACAATCCTAATCATTGGTGGTGATGGAACCGTTCATGATGTTATATCTAGATTGTTAGAGAAAAATATTAAAAGAAATATTTGTTTTATTCCAGCAGGTACTTGTAATGACTATTCAAGAAACTTTGGATATAAATCATTTAAGAAATCTATAAAGATAATAAAGGATAACAATATTGTTTCTAAAGATGTATATAAGATAAATGATTCATATTTTGTTTATGGTTTTGCTTCTGGTGGAATTTCAATGATATCTTATGATGTCAAAGAAAAAGAAAAAAGAAAGCAAGGAAAGCTTGCTTACTATTTAAGAATATTAAAATATATTTTTAAATCTCCATCTAATTCATATTATGAAATCAAAGTTGGAGATAAAGAAATAAATGATTATTTCTATTTAGTATTAGCTGTTGATAATAAATTCCTTGGTGGTTTTAAACTAAAGAAGAAGATTAGAAATAATTTCCAATTAATATTATTTAAAAAAAGAAATAAATTAAGAGGCTGTATATCTTTCGCAAGCTTCATATTATTTGGAAGAATAGCTAAGAAAGATACAGTAATAAAAACTGATTCATTTAGTTTAAAAACATTAGATAATATAAATACTGATGGAGAATTATTTGAATCAAGTGATGTTTCTATTATCAAGCAAGGAAATATGTTAAATATTATTACAAATATAAAATAAAAAACCGTATCTCTGGTGGAGTATTGAGAAACGGTTTTTTATTTTGCTTTAATCTAATATTAATAATTTTATGGCGCATTTTTATTATTGAATATCAGCATTTCGGCAAATTGAATTTAATAGGTTTTTCCTATTTACGATTAAATTTTATTTTATTTTATTTTGCTTGTCAATATATAAAAAGAAAACGCTTTACATTTTTTTGAAAAATCACATTTTTTACCATAAATCCAATCGCTTTTAAAGTAGTATTTTGTATTTATTATTACACTTTTTTTATCATGTTTTAATATTTATATTAAATCTTAAAAATAGAATTAATTACAAATAATTAAAAATCATTTATTTTTTATCAATTATAAGGTATAATACAAATGTTGAATAAAAGGAGATTTAAGTATGGAAGATTTTGAGCGCGAAGAGGGAGTATCAATATTAGCTTTATTAAAGGTAATGTTTGGTAGAAAGCTTTTATTATTAATCGTTTCTGTTGCTTCAGCAATTACATTGTTTTTAGCAATTCAATTCGGTTTAAATACTTTAAAGCAAGTTTATAAGGCATCATTTTCGTTTTCAGATCCTCGAATGATTGAAGGCTTTTATGTTGATGGTTCAGGATTTAATTATAATTCATTAATTACAAGAGAAAACTTACAATCAATTAAGGATAGTAATGATTTATATAAATCAATTAATCTTGATGATTTATTCGAAAATAATGGTATTACAATTTCAGTTGAAGAAGTATATAGTTTAGATGAAACAACATTAAGAAGCCAAACATATACTTTAAAAACTAATAAGAGATATTATTCAAGTGCTAAACAAGCTAGATCTTTTATTAAAGATATAATTGAAACAGCTACTAGAACTAATAGAGAAAAGGCTCAAAACCTATTCTATGGTAGTAATCTAGATGCATACGATAATGCAGAGACTCTTGATTCTAAGGTCTATTACTTAATGAGCCAATATAATTATATTAATAATCGTTATAAGACTTTAAAAGAAACATATAAGGATGTAGTTGTTAAATCTACTAATAAATCATTAACATCATATCAAAATGATTTTAATGCAGCATTCTATTTAAATGATTATTCTGTTGAATCATTAAATTCAAGCTTAGTTAATAATGTATATGTCTTAGATTATGCAGATAATGAAGATTTATATCGCGATAATTACACTACATATAAAACAATGTATGATAAGAATCAAATGACTATAAATAATGCTAGTGAAACATTAGCATTATTAGTTGAAAAATTAAAGGTAAATTCTGAAGCTTTAGAGCCTGTATCTAAAGAATCAATTAATTTAATTACTTCATTAGAACAAACCATTTTAAATGCTACAATTGAAAATTCCGATTATGCTTCAAAAATAGTCTATTATGCTAATGTTTTAGGATTATATAGTGATAATCCTGATGATGAAAATTATAACGAAAATTATCATCCAAGAGCAACTCAAGCTGAAAGTGAAGCTTTCTTGACAAAACTTGATGCATCAAAAGAAAAACTAGAAGAATATACAGAAATCTTTAGAAATGTTGAAGCTGAAGTTTTAACAACTAATAATAATGTTTATTATTCATATAATAATATCGTTGTTGTATCTGGTGGTTTACAACTTGTATATGCAATCATTGTGTCAGTTGTATTAGGATTAATGATTGGATGCTGTGTTAACTTAATTGTTGATTTCAAAAAGCTAGTACCAGATAATGAAAAGAAAGAAGAACCAAAAGCTGAATAAAAAATAAAAGTGATGCAACGCATCACTTTTTATATTCTTTTCCTTGATAAATATTATTTTTTCTTAAATATTTATCTATTTCATTCATGACAACCATTTTCTTTTTAGTCCATAATGGTAGAATTAAATCATTAGCATTGCCGTCCGCCGCAAGTCTATGAATAATTATATCTGGTCTTAAAATAGATATTTGCTTACATACAATTTCTACATATTTTTCTAAATCTAATATTGGAAATTTATCTTTTTTATAATTATCAGCTAATATTGTATCTTTTAATATTAATAATGAATGGATTTTAACACCTTGAATATCTAATTTATTAATGTATCTAATAGTATCTAGCATGTTATCTATAGTTTCATTTGGAAGTCCATTGATAATATGACATACGACTTCAATGTTTTCTTTTCTTAATAATTCAACCGCAATTTCAAATTCTTGGTTTGTCATTTTTCTGTTAATATAATCAGATGTTTTTTCATTTGCACTTTGAAGTCCTAGTTCAACCTGAACATGGATTTTTTTGTTTATGTCTCCAAGCATTTTAGCAATATCGTGATTAATGCAATCGCCTCTAGTAGCAATAGATATACCTACTACCTTAGGATCAAATAAAATTGCCTCATTAAATATCTTTTTTAAATATTCTATTGGAGCGTAGGTATTAGACCCTGCCTGAAAATAAGGTATAAATAATGTATCAGGCCATTTCTTTAAAATGACTTCCTTTATATCATCAAATTGTTCTTTAAGTGATTTATTTTTATCACCAGCAAAATCTCCAGATAAATCCTTAGAACAGAAGATGCAACCACCATATCCTTTTTTGCCATCTCTATTAGGACATGTAAAACCGGCATTTAATGATATTTTAGCAACCTTTTTACCGTATTCTCGTTTATAATATTCATTTAAAGAATTATAGGGCTTAGCACTTGTAAAATAATTCATTTTAATACCTCCAAAGATATTATAGTTTAGTTTATTATTTTTTAAAATACAAAAAATCTATTTTAATAAAATATTAAAATAAATATGAAAATAATGAAAATAAAATTAAGTTAATATTATTTAAAAATATCCTTTAAGGGAAGGTGGAATTATAGTATAATAATTACATACGTTTAAGGAGCTTTTTATGGGGAAAATAATTAATATAATTTGTCATCCATCATTTATAGTTTTATATTTCAAAGACAAAATATATAAGATTATTTTGTTAGCATTAAGCTTTTATATTGTCTTAGTAGGTATTTTAGCTCTATATTCATATACTGATAAATATTACAATCATGAATATGTTAATGATTTAACTAAGCTTGTAGCAAATTATAAAGAAGAACTAGATTTAGAATATAATGATTCAAAGCTTTCTGGCTCATCTTATGTAATATCTAAAGATGAAGTTTGCTTAGTATTTTTAAAAGATGTTGTAGCAAGCCAAGATTATGCTATTTTTTTAGTATTTAAAGAAGATATGGTTGTTTATTATTATGAAAGTGTAATTAGATATGAGCTTGAATATAAATCTTTAGGATTATCTAATTTTACATTTAAAGATATTCAAGATAATAATTACACATCACAAGCTAAATTATCAATTATTATTGATAAGACACTTGAACTAGCGAATCCATTGGCTCAAACATATAGCTTATTATCTAATGCGGTTAATTTAGCTTTTCTATATTTTATGTCAATTCTAATTGCGATGATGGTATCATTTTTTGTAAATCCTGCAATTGAATTTAAATATAGGATTAATATTTGCATATATGATTCAATAATTTTCTTTGTTGTAATGTTATTTGGATTATTATTTAATATTACATGGTTTAAATATATTGCCTTATTTATGCCGGCAATATATAGTAGGTTTTCATTTAAAAGTATTGTTAGGATTAGGTAGAGATTATGAAGATTATAGAAAGAATTAAATCACTTGGTATCATTGATGATAACAATGAGATAAGAATTGAAGAAGCAGTTTATAAAAAGATATCTAAAAAATTTAAGATATCTGTTGTTTTATCTCACGCTATCGCATTACCACAATATGAAAAATTAAAATTAAATATCGACATCATAATTAAAGAAGTAGATCCTGAAATTAATGTAGAATCAATGATTGGTTATGAGGATGAATCATTGACTAAAGAAGAATTACAACAATACTTAATTAAAATATTAAATGACTTATCTATTCAATCAGGTGCTTTTAGATCTTTAAATGGTGAGGAAGCTATTATTGAAGATAATAAAATTACTTTTAAGGTTGCGTGTGACGCAAAAGGAATTGATGAATTATTGCCATCAATTAAAAAATCATTTGAGGATTATGGTTTATTAATTGAATTAGATATTACAAATGATGAAACTAAATCATTATCTGAAGCAATGAATGAATTGGATCAACAATTAATGAAGGAGCTTGAAAGACAACAACAAGAAGCATATCAAGCTCAAAAATTTAATAATATGATTAAGGAATCAAAGAATAATTATAAAAAATATATTCCTGATACTGTAACACCTATTAAAATGATTCCTCAAAGTCATGAAGATTTACAAATGTATATTAACGAAAATGGTGTTGATACATTCTTATTTGAAGGATATGTTTTTGATAAAGAAATAAAGGTTACTAAATCTAAATCTGAAAGATGTGTTTTAAAGGTTACTGATGAATCAGATTCTATTATGGTTTGTAAGTGGCTTAGAAATGATGTTGAAAAAGAAGCATTCAAGGCTGAAATGAAGGTAGGCGTTGATATTAAGGTTACTGGTAAAGCTGTATATGATTCATATTCAAAACAAGTAATTATTGAAGCATCAACTATTAATATTATTGGTCAGCATAAAGAAGCACAAGTAGCTGATAATGCTGAGGTTAAGAGAGTAGAATTAAATTGTCATACAAAGATGTCTACTCTAGATGGTTTAACTGAGGCAACTGATTATGTTAAATGTGTAAATGATTGGGGTTGGACTTCAATGGCATTTACAGATACATCAGGTTTATATGAAATTCCAGATGTTGACCATGTATTAGGTAAATACCCTAATTTTAAACCAATATATGGTGTTGAGCTTCCATATATTGACGATAAAAATTATTTTATTACATTTGATCAAAGAGATATTAATTTAAAGGCTGCAACATATGTCGTATTTGATATTGAAACAACAGGCTTTTCTCAAACATATGATGAGATTATTGAAATAGCTGCATATAAGGTTTATCAAGGTGGTATCATTGAAACATACGATGTTTTTGTTAATCCAAAAAGACATATTCGAGATAAGATTACTAGATTAACAAGCATTACTGATGAAATGATTAAGGATGCCAAAACAATCGATCAAGTATTACCTGAGTTCTTAGAATTCGCAAAAGATAGTATTTTGGTTGCCCATAATGCTAAATTCGATGTTGGTATGATTTATGCTAAATGTAGGGCAAATAATATTTCTTTTGAAGAATTCCCTGTAATTGATACCCTAAATTTATTTAGAGTTATTGCTGGATATACTGGAGAAACTAAGAAATTTAATTTAAAGGTATTATCTAAATATTATAAGGTTAAACAAGAACAGCACCATAGAGCTAATGATGATACAAGAGTAACTGCACTATGCTTTATTGGCATGTTAAATGATGTTTATAATTTAGGCGTGACAAATTATAATGATATTAATTCATTAATAAAAGAAGAACACTATAAATATATGATTCCATCAAGAATCAATTTAATCGCCTTAAATCAGCCAGGATATAAAAATTTATTAAAGATTGTATCTGATTCTTTAACTACACACCTATCTGGTGATGCAAGACTATTAAGAAGCGTATTAGAAGCACATCATGATGGTATTTTTGTAGGTTCTGATGATTATAATGGTGATGTTTTTGAGCTTGCCTTAAATAGAACTGAAGAGGAATGCAAAGAAGCTATTAGATTTTGTGATTATATAGAGGTTCAACCACCTTCAGCATATATGCATCTATATTCATCTTTACCTGATGGTGAAATTGATATTCAAGATACAATTAAAAAAATAATTAGATTAGCTAAAGAAGAAAATAAAATAGTTGTTGCCACATCAGGCTGTCACTATTTAAGACCTAATTTAAAGAAATATAGAAATATATTGATAAAGAGCCCTCAGGTTGGTGGTGGTGTTCATCATTTATCTGATTATGAAGAGACTCCATCTGTTCATTTAAGAACAACTGATGAAATGTTGGCTGAATTTGATTTCTTAGATAGAGAGCTTGCATATGAAATAGTAGTAGAAAATACTAATAAGATTGCAGATATGGTTGAAAAATATCCTGCATTCCATAACGAAATGTTTTCACCAAGAGATGATGAATTCAAAGATTCTTTCTTACATGTAGCATCTATTGATGCTGAAGTTACAAGAATTATTGATGAGCATGTTAAAGAAACTTATGGTGATAATCCATCTGGAATGGTTATGGACAGATTAAATAGAGAATTAACTGGTATTAGAAAGAGTGGTTATGCATCTGTTTATTATATGTCATACCTAATGGTACAAAAATCATTATCTGATGGATATTTAGTAGGTTCAAGAGGATCTGTAGGTTCATCACTAGTAGCTACAATGATGGATATTACTGAGGTTAATCCATTAAAGCCTCATTATAGATGTAAAAAATGTAAATGGCATACATTTAAAATGAGCGATGAAGAAATAGAAAAATATGGATTAAGAGAAGATGAAAAGCCATTCCAAGAAATATTAAGGAGTGTAGATTCTGGATATGACTTACCTAATAATGTATGTCCTATTTGTGGCGAGAAGCTTGCCAAAGATGGTCATGATATCCCATTTGAAACATTCTTAGGATTTGATGGTGATAAGACACCAGATATCGACTTAAACTTCAGTGGTAAATATCAAGCTAAGGCTCATGAATATATTAGACAAGTATTTGGTAATGAAAATGCCTTTAGAGCAGGTACAGTAGGTACAATTGCTGATAAGAATGCATATGGTTATGTAAAAGCTTATTTAGAGGCTACAAATAAGAAATTAAGAGAAATAGAAATAGATAGAATAAGTAAATACCTTATTGGTATTAAGCGTTCAACAGGACAACATCCAGGAGGAGTTGTAGTTGTACCACATTATGTAGATATATATGATGTTACACCAGTTCAATATCCTGCCAATGATGATACTGTTCCAATGAGAACTACTCACTATGATTATCATAAATTTGAAGAAAATTTATTAAAACTAGATGTACTAGGACACGATGATCCAACTATGATTAGATTTATGATGGACTACGTACATGAACATCAATCTGAATTTAGCTTTGAAAGAGCACAAGATATTCCTATTGATGATTCAACATTATATAGACTATTCAGTGAAACTGAGGTTATTGGTGTATCACAAGAAGCACTAGGCTCTAAGGTTGCATCATATGGTGTACCAGAGCTTGGTACTAGATTCGTTCAACAAATGCTTGTAGAAACTACACCTAAGACTTTCGCTCAATTAGTAAAGATTTCAGGTCTTTCACATGGTACAAATGTTTGGGCAACAAACTCACAAGAGCTTGTTAATGGTAGAACTCAATTTGGTAAAATTGAATTTGCTGATGTTATTGGTTGTCGTGATGATATTATGATTGACTTAATTAGAATGGGAACAGATCCATCAAAAGCATTTAGTATCATGGAATTCGTAAGAAAGAATAAAAAGGTTGGTTCACCAGATAAATGGGCTGATCTTCAAAATTATATGAGACAATATAATGTTCCTGAATGGTATATTTGGTCTTGTGATAGAACAGAATATTTATTCCCTAAGGCTCATGCCACAGCATATGTATTAATGGCATTAAGAATTGCTTGGTTTAAGGTTTATTATCCATCACTTTTCTATAGTGCATGGTTAACTAATAGAGCTAAGGGTCATGATGTAAATGCTTATGTTGGTGGACCTATGGCAATTAAGTCAAGAATGGAAGAAATCAACAATATGGATTCTAAGACAGCTAAAGATGATGATTTAATGACAGCACTTCAAATCGCACTTGAAATGACATTAAGAGGTATTAAATTCTTACCTGTTGATATCGAAAAGAGTGATGCCACAGACTTTATCATCGAAGATGGTAATTTAAGAATTCCATTTATCGCAGTTGATAAACTAGGTGAAAGTGTTGCCTTAGATATTGTTGAACAAAGAAAAGTAAGACCATTCTCTTCAAAGGCTGATGTTAAGAGAAGAACTAAATTAAATAATTCATTATATCAAGAATTTGAAGTAATGCATTCATTTGGAAATCTTCCTGATGAAGATAAGGAAGCAACAGAAGGATTATTTGCATTCCTAGATTAAATTTTGTAATATTATGTGATTTTATTATTTTTAATATAATTAATGATATAATACAAAATGTAAGTTAATTGAAAGGAGTATATTTTTAAAAAATATGAAACCTACACCTATATTTTCAAACATACAAACAGGAACATCGACATATGATGATACAAATAAAGCCACATATAAGGGCATAACAGTTAAGACATTAATATTCTTTGCCTTAACAATTGCTGCAGCATTAGCTGGTGCCTTATATTTAAATAGTTTATTTAAAGAACTTGATGACACAAATCTAGTAATATTTATTGGATTAATAATTGGTGCTGCAATTCTATCTTTGGTTTCAGCAATAGTTGGTAGAATAAGCTATAGATTAGCAATGGTATTTGGAACAATATATTCCATATCAATGGGCTTTTTACTAGGAACTATAACTGCATTAGTTGAAAAATCAGTTCCTGGTATTGGTATCGCAGCAGTATTTGGTACATTAATAATATTTGCAGTAATGCTATTATTATTCTTCACAGGTATAGTTAAATCTGGAAGAGTATTAAGAGCAGTTTTAATTGGAATATTACTTGGTGTATTATCATTATCACTTTTCACAGTTGTTTTAGTATTAACAAATGTGATTACATCTACTGAATATTTATGGTTATTATTATTAATTGATGGTCTATATTTAATATATGCAGTTATAATGCTATGCTTCAATTTCTTAGAAGCAGAGGCAGTAGTTAAAGGTGGAGCAACAAAACAAGCTGAATGGAGCGTTGCTTTAGGCTTAATGACAACCCTAGCATATATCTACATTGAATTATTAAGAATCTTATTAATAATCGCAAGTATTGTAGGAAATAAAAATTAAAACTCGGAAATTCCGAGTTTTTTATTGCAATAAAAAAGGAGGATTAAATCCTCCTGATTTTCTTATTTTAATTCAATATAAGCATATTCATCACTTAAATCATATTCAAAATCTTTTTGAAGCTTATCACAAACATGAATTAATTTTCCGTTTTCAGTATAACCATTCCATGTTGCAACAACAGTTTTCTTAAGTGATAAATCCTTTAAGAAGTCTAGTAAATCAATTTTAGAATCTTTATTATATAATATAGCTTTCTTATCGATTAATACCTGTTCAGGCTTATAAGTATCTAAGAATCCATTTAAAAAATCAAAAACATAATCTGAATCTTTTCCTTCAGGTAGCTGCTTACCTAAGATAAAGTCTAGGTCAAGGATAGGAATTCCAACTTGTTTAGAGTAGTTTTGTAAATATTTACTCTTTCCTGAACCAGGTCTACCTATAATTAAAAGTAGTTTATATTTTTTCTTTTTTAATGCGTTTAACAATTGCATGAATATAACCTCCTATAAATTTTTTCGAATTGTTATTCTTTACCTTTATTATAGACCTTTAAGAGGTCAAAAGTAAATATGAAAAACTTTTCATTTTTGTTTTTAACATTCTTTTTTATTTATATATATAAATATGATATAATTATTTTATAGAGAGGAAGTAATTAATTATGATATTTGATGATATTGCAAAGGCTAATATGGATGCCTTAAGAAACCATGATAAGGTTGCTAGAAGTATTTATTCTATAGTTTATGGAAAATTCAAAAATGAAAGTATTAATAAAGGCTTAGGTGCTAAGAGCTTACCTGATGGTGATTGCTTAAATATTATTAAAAAGACAATTAAGGAATTAGATGAAGAAAGAGAAGGCTATATTAAAGTAGGTAGAACTGAATCAGCTGATGAAATTGCTAAACAAAAAGAAATAATTGAAAAATATCTTCCTAAGATGATGTCTGAAGAAGAGATTAGAGCTGAAATTGAAAAATTAGATGATAAGAAGATTCCTAATGTTATGAAGCATTTCAAAACTAATTTCAATGGTCTATGTGATATGGGATTAGTATCTAAGATTGCAAAGGAATATAACTAATGGAATATTGTTATAATTGTGGAACAAAATTAATTTCAAAAGAATTAGAACATGAAGGAATTATTCCTTTCTGTCCTAAATGTAATAATTTTGTGTTCCCTATTTTTTCGGCTGCAGTTTCAATGATTATATTATCCTCAGATAAATCTAAAATGTTATTAATTAAACAATATGGAAAAGATTTTTATAGATTTGTTGCAGGATATATAAACAAGGGTGAAAGTGCAGAGGAAGCAGTATATAGAGAGATGTTTGAGGAGGTTGGATTAAAGCCAAAATATATTAAACCTTTAAGAACAAAATATTTTGATAAATCAAACACATTGATGTATAACTATTTAGCAGTGTGTGATAATTTAGATGTTAATACAAATTATGAAGTAGATCATTATGCTTGGATTCCAATTGAAGAAGCAAAAGTTGCCTTAAAGGATGCCAAGCTTGCCCTATATTTTTTTGAGCAATATCTTAACGATTGTTCGCAAAACTAGTTTTTATATTTAATATCATATTTTAATATGATAGAATTATTAAGGTGATTAAAATGAGCTTATACTCTAAGCAAGATCCTCGAGTGTATAAATTAGATACATTAACAGGATATACAAGCGAAGAAAAAAACTTAATATTAGAATTTTTAAAGATAGAAAAATATTATAGATATGCCCTAAAAACAATGAATGCGATTATTGAGAATCTAGATGATTATTGTGAAAATACATTCTTACATAATCCTATTCATCATATTGAATCTCGTATTAAGAGTCCTGAAAATATCATCGAAAAGATGCATAGAAGAGGATATGAAATCAATATGGAAACATTAAAGAAACAAATCTATGATGTTTCTGGAATGAGAGTAATATGTCATTATATTAATGACATTTATCAAATCATATCTTTATTATCTAAACAAAAGGATATTAAGGTTAGATTAACAAAAGACTACATTATATCACCTAAGCCAACAGGTTATAGAAGTGTTCATATAGTATTTGATGTTTCTGTATATTTTGGTGTTGAGCCTATTATTGTTCCAGTTGAGATTCAATTTAGAACTATCGCAATGGACATGTGGGCATCATTAGAACATGAATTAAGATATAAATCTAATAATGATTTTACTGAAACAGATAAAAAGAATTTAAAACAATATTCAGATGATCTTTATCAAGTTGATTTGAATATGCAAAAGATTTATATAAAGAAAACAACTGGAGATATTGATGATGATTAATTATGATGAATTAATTCAAAAATATAAGAGACTTGGTATTACAGATCTTCCTACAAGAGAAATGATTAAAACTCCAGAACAAATTGAAGGAATTAGAGAAGCAGGAAGAATTAATACACTAGTTTTAGATGAGGTAGCTAAGCATATTAGAGCTGGTATTACTACAGATGAAATAAATGATATAGTTCATAAAAAAACATTAGAACTTGGTGGTATTCCAGCACCACTTAATTATGAAGGTTTTCCAAAGAGCGTATGTACATCTGTAAATGATGCAGTATGCCATGGTATTCCTGATAAAAATCAAGTATTAAGAAATGGTGATATTATCAATGTAGATTGTACAACAATCTATAATGGATATTATGGAGATGCCTCTAGAATGTTTTTAATTGGAAGCTGTAGTGATGTAGCTAAAAAGCTTGTAGAGGTTACAAAGGAATCACTAAATCTTTGTGTTAAAGAAATTAAGCCATTCTCTAGATTAAGAGATATTGGATATATTATCGAAAAATATTGTAAACAACATGGTTTTTCTGTAGTACATGAAATTGGTGGTCATGGAGTAGGAGTAGGATTCCATGAAGATCCATTTGTATTCCATTTTGGAAAAAAAGGAACAGGAATGGTGTTATTCCCTGGTATGACATTTACAATTGAACCAATGGTAAATGAAGGAACTAGACATGTATTTTTAGATTCATCTAATAACTGGACTATTTATACAGATGATGGTGGTCTTTCAGCTCAATGGGAATATACTTTAGTAATGACTGAAGAAGGATTAGAAATTTTATCTCACTAATAATTAGAATGAAAGTAATTAATAACAATTATTTTCATTTTTTTTCTTTTTGTGCTAAAATAGTATTAATCAATTACTTTTTAAAAACAGAATGGATGTGATTTGATGACATTACATGAGCTTTTATTAAACAAAATTCAGCTAGATGAATATGTAGATTGTCTAACTGATGAATATGATTTTTCTATTAGATATAATTATATTAATGACGCTATAGAAGAAATTAATGATACTGGTGCTTTAGGTAATAGAATTGAAGTTAGATATAATCCGGGAGAAAAATCTAATTCAGCTCTATTTGATTTTTTAAATAGACTTGAAAGAGCTAAATATGTATATCAAGAATTAAAAAAATATGGTCTAGATGATTCTAATGAATTAGCTAAAGAATTATATGAATATGCAAATATATTAATTTATAATAAAAAATATAAATATGTATATGAATTATTAGATGCTGCATCTAATTTAAAAAATGATGAAAGCCAAATCCTGCTCGGTAAGATGTTAGCATATGGCCTATATGACACTAAAAGATCAATTTCTGCCGCCCTAGATTATTTTATTAAGGCTGCCGATAATGATAATGCAGAAGCTTGTCTTGAAATTGTTAAATTATATGATTTTGATAATGATTATGTTCAACCAGATGTAGCAAAAGATTATTGCCAAAGAGCTAAAGATTTAGGTAGTGAAAAAGCAGCTGAAAGATTAAATTCTTCATTTGAATATGAATCTAAAAAGAAAAAGATTGAATCAAGAATTCAAGCAGGAGATCCTAAAGCTATTTTTGATATGGTTAAGTATTATTATGATAAAGAAGATGAAACATATGTTACATATCTAGAAAATGGTGTAGATGATAAAAATGTATATTGTCTTCTATTTAAAGCTAAGCTTTTATATCAACAAAAGCTTAAAGAAGAAGCTAATGAATTATTAAAAGAATGTATAGATTCTAATTTCTATGAAGCATATAAATTCTATGCTGATATTAATACGGATACTAATTTTTATAGCTTTGAAACAAATAGAGGACAAGCTCCATCTACAACTCATATTGTTCAATATGATTTATATAGGGAAGCATATTTAAATGGTATAGAAGAATGTAAGATTTATGTAGCTAAAGCTTATTATTATGGCTATCCTGTATATGTAGATAAGCCAAAGGCTTTCTTATTATTTAAAGAATTATCTAATAATGGAAACTATGAAGCAATGTATTATTTAGCTAAGATGTATGAGAACGCAGATACAGTAGAAATGGATATGAATTTAGCTGTCAAACTACTTACAGATTCTGCAGATCACGGAAACATTGAAGCGATGGAAGAATTGATAAAAATCTATTCAATTGATGAGGATTATATCAATCCAAAATTAGTTGAAAGATATAAAGAATTAATTCAAATTTAATGAAAACACTTTTTTAGGGCAAGAAATTAATTCTTGCCTTTAAAAATGCAAAAAAAGTGTTGACATTAAAATATTTATTGATATAATTATTAATGCAGTCGCAAAAAGGCGGCTTTAACATACATGGACCCTTAGCTCAGTTGGTAGAGCAACTGACTCTTAATCAGTGGGTCTGGAGTTCGAGTCTCCAAGGGTCCACCAGTTTTGATTTTTCGAGGTTGAAAAACCTCTTTTCGTATACTAAAACTAGGAGTTAATCTCTTAGTTTTTTTATTTCTAATATTAATGTATAATAGTAGTGATGGAAAGTTATTTAATCATTGAGACACATATGTGATCTCGTTAAAACCATTTAGAGCTTTGACTC
>JAFRXJ010000038.1 GCA_017441525.1 Acholeplasmatales bacterium
CCTCCTCGTATAATATAAATTGTATTAATTATTTAATGATGTTAATACATAAACATCTATTTAATATCCAATAAATATTGAATATATGTTAACATTATTTTGATAACACTGTAGACTATTTTTTCCCTCCTTACAGCTTGACTGGTTTTAAAAGGAAATGGCTACAGTTTTTAATTCTATATGGTTATGAGTAGGTTACAACACATTAAGTGATTGGTTCATCAATAACGAGGTAACGTGGATTAGAAATTGTAGGTAGTACCAGTGTTAATCATGAAAGGACAAGACATTATGATTTATGTAGGCATAGACGCCGCCTCACAAAAACACGACTTTTTTATTCAAAGAGATACAGGTGAAGTATTCTCTAAAAAAGCAATCACTATCAAAAATGATATTGAAGGATTAAAAAAACTCCACAATTCTATTCAGGATTTTGTGGAGTCTTGTAAAGATTCAAATGTGCGTATAGGATTAGAATCAACAGGACATTACTGTAAGAACATTCTTCTATATTTGATTAAAGAAGGCTACCAGGTTTCTTTAATCAATCCCATTTTAACCAGTATGGATATAAAGGCATCTTCAGTTCGTAAAACCAAAAACGATAAATTAGATGCCGAAGCCATCTGTAGATTCCTAGATAAGAATCGTTTTGACTTCAAACCCTATACATTATTATCATATCACATTGACGCTTTAAAATCACTAACAAGACAAAGATTTACAATTGTTAAGCAGCAAACTCAACAAAAATTAATCTTTCAAAGGCTAGTAAATGTGATATTTCCTGAGTTTTTAAGCCTATTTTCATCAGATTATACTGAATCTGTATTAAATATCTTATACGCATATCCAACGCCTAAAAAGATGGCTAGAGCACATGAATCAAGCATTGATAAGCTATTACATCACGCTTGTAAAACTACCGCTTCAAAAATAATTGAAACTGCCAAATCATCAATTGGACAATCTGAAGATTATCTTGGTTTTGAACTACAGCATACAATTGATATGATTCGTTTTTATCAAAAACAAGTTGAAATATATAATAATCAAATTGAAATTGAATTAAATGAAACTGAATATGGCAAAATTATTACTTCTATTCCAGGTGTTGGTATCATTACGGGTGCAATGATTATATCTGAAATAGGAGATATAAACAATTTTAAATCACCAGATCAATTATTAGCTTTCGCTGGTTTAGATCCAAGTGTCTACCAATCTGGTGAATTTGAAGCATCACACACTAAAATATCAAAACGTGGTTCTAAATATTTAAGATGGGCTATTCACCAAGTTTCATCAGGTATTTGGAAATGGGATAAAACATTTAAGGATTATTATTATTCTAAAAAGCTTCAAGAAGGTAAACATCATTACGTAGCAATTGGTCATATTGACAAAAAACTAGTAAGAGTTATCTTTTCTCTTTTAAAGAATAAGCAATCTTTCATTCCACAAAAATAACCATATAAAATTTTCAAAGATCTAGATAATTCAATTATCCTCGTTTTTAAAAAATCATAAATTCGAGGATTTTTATGCTTGATACAAATAAATCTTAATTATTTTTTCAAATATCTCTTGATTTATTTATAGTAGGCTTTAAATAATAAAGAGTGAGATGACTCACTCTATTATATTATATTTATTTTATTTTGCAACATCAGTCGCTCTTGTTTCACGAATTACTGTTACCTTGATAGTACCAGGATATTGTAATTTCTCTTCAATCTCTTCTTTAATTTGTCTTGCGATAGAGAATGTAGATAAATCATCAACCTCATCTGGATTAACAATTACACGAACCTCACGACCAGCTTGAATTGCGAAGCTTGATTGTACACCCTTGATATTATTAGAAATTGCTTCTAGGTTCTCTAGACGCTTTGTATAATTTTCTAATGAATCACTTCTAGCACCAGGTCTAGCACTAGATAGAGCATCAGCTGCAGCAACTAATACTGCAATAATAGTCTTAGGAGCTACATCCTCATGGTGAGATGCAATGGCATCAATAACCTCTTTAGGTTCATGGTACTTATTTGCAAGTTCAACACCAATTTCAACATGGCTTCCTTCAATTTCGTGGTCGCATGCTTTACCAATATCATGTAGTAGGCCAGCACGTCTTGCGATTGTTTCATTTTCACCAATTTCTGCAGCTAGCTTACCAGCTATCATTGCTGTTTCAATTGAATGATTTAATACATTTTGACCATAGCTTGTACGGAAATGTAATCTACCTAATAATTTAATTAGATCTGGATGGATTTTACCGATACCAGTTTTAAATACTGCATCCTCACCCATCTCACGGATTACCATTTCGACATCATTTCTACATCTTTCAACAACCTCTTCGATTCTACCTGGATGGATTCTACCATCAGATACTAGAATTTCAAGAGATCTCTTAGCTATTTCTCTTCTTACAGGATCAAATCCTGATAATACTACAGCCTCTGGAGTATCATCAATAATTAAATCAACACCAGTTAAAGATTCAATAGTACGAATGTTTCTTCCCTCACGACCGATGATTCTTCCCTTCATTTCTTCAACAGGTAATGAGACAGTTGTTACTGTAGATTCACCAGCAGTTTCGCCAGCATATTTTTGAATAGCTAAAGCTAATACATTCTTAGCCTTAGATTTAACCTCAAATTTAGCCTTTTCTTCCTCGTCTTTAATATATGCAGCAATCTCTTGCTTCATACGCTCATGAACATCATCCATGATAATCTTACGAGCTTCTTCGCGTTTTAATCCTGAAATTTCAACAAGTTTTTGTTCTTGTTGCTTTAAAATCGCTTCAACCTTATTATTTTGTTGTTCCAATTCTAATTTTTTATCATCAATTTTTTGCTCTTTAGAATTAAGTATTTCTTCACGTCTATCAAGATTTTGACTACGACGATCTAATGTATCTTCGCGTTGGTTTAACTTGTTTTCTAGTTCTACTACAACGTTCTTTCTCTCCTTAATATCATTTTCAGCAGATTGTTTTAATTCTGCAATCTCCAATTTAGCTTCATTAATTGATTCTTTCTTCTTTAGCTCAGCTTCTTTTTCAGCAGCTGCGATAATCTTTTCAGCCTCGGCTTTGCTTTGCTCCACAGCTTCTGCATTTTTCTTTGATTTAGAATAAATAAGAATAGCTGCACCAATTGCAATAACACCTAATACGGCTAATACAACACCCAAAATAATAAACGGAGTAGCGGGTACGTCTAAAAATACCATTTTTCCCTCCAAATTATTATATCAAATATTTTTGTAGCGTTTTCAAACTACTCTTTTATTATACTTTTTTAAAGTATATTAGTCAATGAAAAATAGGTATTTAATAATATTAATTTATAACTAATTTATATTAAATATATATTTTATTTCTACACATTTTTTGTTATAATATTGTTAATTTATTAAAAGATTTTTGAGGTGCTTATGAAAACTAATCAAGAAACTACAAAATTTAAATTTGGTAGAAATCCTCTATCACTTATCATAGTTCTAGCTGCATTAGGAATTTTGTTCTTAATATTCTTCCCTATTTATAGCTATACTTCAACATGGAAGAATAATAATGTTACTCCATTTGAAACTTATTATAAAACAAGTTCTACTGACAGCGACAAAGTAAAAGAAAAGAAAACTAAAAGATTATCTACTTCTCTACCTTCAGGAATTACTGATTTAAAAACTGAAGATAGCACATATGAAATTTATAAAATGAAAGGTAAAGATTTCAATTTATTCGATGTAGAAATCAATTGTACTGCTTATAACAATAACCATGATGGTGCAGATGCTGCAACATTTAAAGTAACAATGAAATGGAAAGATAATACTAAAGAAGATTTAGGAACAAATACTTTAGTTCCATTTTCAAATGATAATAAAAAAGATATTAAAATGGCAGGATGCTTCGCAGCTGACTGGGTAGGCTTCTGCAAATATCAAACAACTAATTCACTTCTATCAAGTACTATTACACCACAAGAAAGCGAATCAGAATATTCTGGTGCCGCATTCAGTGCTATTTCAATTGATGGATTAGACTACTTTCCTGCAAAAGCTAAAACATGGCCAATCCCTATGTCAGCTAAAACACCTGATTTATTCTTATATGTTGAATTTAAATATCAACATAATGGTATTAAAACAAGAATTTATATTTTACAATATACATTTGATGAATATAATCCAGGAGCTAAAGCTGGAGGAATCTATTCTAAATAAAAATTAAAAGCCTAGGTTTAGTAACCTAGGCAATTTTTTTATTCTTTTGTATATCTTAAATTTTCAGCAATGATTGAAGTATTCATAGCAGTTAATTCTTCTAAATCATCACCAACTCCTGATAATAATAAACCAGCAGCATATACTTTATATCTATCTTTGAAATCAACTTTAACATTAATCTTAGATGCATAATCTACGATTACTTCTTTATCACCTTGATCAGCATCGAAGAAATTAAATCCGAAGAATCCATCAATTTGATCACAGAATCCTGTAACCTTCATCATAATTGTGATATCTTCTTTTTTAGCAAATTCAGAAATCTTTTCCTTATATGCTCCAATGAATTCAAATAATGTTTTTACAACATCATTATAAGGTAAGAAATAGAATATTGCATCATCATCTTTAATTTCTCTATAAGGAGCTAAATCCTTCTTCATATTCTCAACATCTACTCTAACCTTATCAATTGCTTCTTTTTGATGTTGGAAAGCTCCTGGATTTTGATCATAATCATTAATAGCATTTTCTAGATTGAAATAATTTTTATCTCCTAATACTGTAAATCCATTATCCTTTAAAAATTGTTGATAAGCATCAACAGAATTCTTGTCGATTGTTACTTCTAAAACAACCTCTCTTCTAGCGCTTAAAGGATTAATTGGAAGATATTCATTCGCATGTGAATAAATTGAACTAAATGTTCTTCTTAAACCTTTTTTATTAAATAGCTTAACATTTCTTTCAAATAAAGAAAGAGAAATTTCTTGTGCCATATTTTTAAAACCTCACTAAAATAAAAATCTATAAATAAATTATATCAATTATTTATATTTCAGTCAATAAATTCTATACTATATAACTCCAATAATAAGACAATAAGACCTAGTCAAAGACTAGGTCCTATTTGCTATATTTTATTTTTCTTGAAGGTTTTTCTTCATTTCGTTTTTATTCTCATACATCTTTTGATCCGCATCAATTATTAGTTTTTCATATCCTATAGATAATACATTCTTAGAATATGAATATCCTACAGCGATACTAACATTTTTAACTTCTTGTTGAACCTTAAATCTTGTTAGAAGCTTTTCGATATCTTCTTCATAAATGTTATCCAAAATTGCTACGAATTCGTCTCCACCGATTCTATAACAATTCTTCTTTTCTTCATCTAAGAAGCATTCTTTAATACATTCAGATGCACTCTTAATTAATTCATCACCTTTATTATGACCAAATGTATCATTAACATATTTAAGATTATTAATATCAAATAAGAATACACATACGCTTCTACCATCTAATGTTTGATTCTTTAAAAACTCATTATAACAATATCTATTAGGAAGTCCTGTCAATGCATCCATTTCTGCAACTTCTTTTAAATCATTTTCAAATTCCATATGTCTATCTAGTAATGCATTGTATGCATTTACTAAACGATTAGCCTCATAAAGATTTGATGTTGATTCAAGTCTTTGATTATCATCAATTTTCTTAGCAAATTTAACAACAGGTAAAACTAAGCTCTTACCAATTATAATTACGAATATAATGTTAATTATGAATAATAATAATATTGAACTCCACAAGAATCCTCTTAGCATTTTCACATTAAATTGAAGATTTGATTGTTTTTTAGTTGAGCTTTCATTTATACTTTGTAATACTTTTCTTAGATTTTCAGATACAGTACTCTTATAACCATTATATGTTTCTCCAGTAATACAATCATCAGCAGCTTCTAATAATTCTTCATCTGTCTTTGCTTTTTCATCAACAGTTAATGTATATTCAGGCACAGCATCTTTAATTATTGCGTTTAATGCTGATTCTAGATTTGTTCCTTTTCTTTTTGTATATTCTTGAGCCAAATAAATCGCATGATATTGTGCTTCATTCATCTTATACATGCTATCAACTGCTTCTTCAATTAAAGCTAGAGTCTCAGCTTTTGGATTATATTTTTTTAATTCTTCTAATAATAAGCTTGGCTCTTTTGTATCATCAGATAATTCAAGTACATATTGTGTAATTGGAGTCTCATTTATATGTCTTGCACTTGCTGGAGCCATTGGATTTGCTGAATATGGTGGAATAACTGGTGTATCTATAAACGCAGCACTTGTCTCCGATAATTTACTATTTCTAGACTGTAAATCAGATACATGTCTATTACATAAAGCTGCTTTATCCATTTCGGTGATAATACTTTCAGAAGTACTGTTAAAGAATACTGTTATCGTAATAACAAAAGAGTATAGTGCGAATATTAGAATTATAAATGGTAGAAATATATGAATTATTTTTATACCTTTAGTTTTATTAGCCATAATAATTCCCTATTACTCTTTCGTAAAATATTTTGATTTGAAATCAATTGAAGGTATTGGTTTAGAATAATAATAACCTTGAATTGAATCACAACCAATCTTTGTTAAATAATCAACGTTTTCTTTTGTTTCTACACCCTCACAAACAGTTCTCATCTTTAACATTTTAATTAAATCAATTAATTTATCCAACATCATTTTTACATTGGCATTTTCTAAATCCAAACAAAAACTCTTATCAAATTTAATAACATCGAAATTTAATTTAGCCATTGCCACTAAATTTGAATAACCAGCACCGAAATCATCCATTGAAACTTTATAGCCATGCTTATGAAGCTTATTGATAAAATCAGATATCAATAATGAATTCTCATAAAACATTCCTTCAGTAATTTCAATTTCAATTAAATTAGGACTTATATTATATTCTTTTCTAATATTTTCTAGATTATCTAAATAATTATCTAGATCAACTATATATCTTGAAACATTAACTGAAATTGGAACAGGTTTATAACCTTCTTCTATTAAATTCTTTTGGTATATACAAACATTTTCAAATACCTTATAATCCAATTTATCAATTACACCTTGTTCTTCGAAAAGTGATATAAATTGATCTGGGAATAATAATTTTTCATGTTTATATTTCCATCTTGTTAATGCTTCCGCACCAATTAATGAACCATCTTTTGTTGAAATCTTAGGTTGTAAATATAATAAGAATTCATTATTATCTAATGCTTCATCAATTCTTAATAACATTTCAGTTTTAAATAATGCTTTATTTCTTACTTCTTCACTGTAATATAGTATTAATTTATCTTTGTTTAAAATTCTTGTTAAATTAGCATTTCCAATTGCGTCTATTAAACTATCTTTTAATGAATTAGCAAAATATACACCAGCCTGCACTTCTAGATTTAATAAATTAATTGATTCAGTAAATACATCCATATTATATTGTATTTCATTAACCAATTCTTCTATTTTCTCTTTATTATGTCCTTCCATAAATACAACGAATGGACCTTCATGGTGTTTACCATAAATATATTTTCTCTTTTTAAATGAAGATACGATTGTTTTTACTAAATCAACCATTCTCTTTTCACCAATTATAGTACGATATCTAATTATATTTCTAATATCTATTTCTATAATTGAATAATCTGTGATATTACTAGAAAGTATAACATCGCCGGTATCAGTAAACATCTTAGTAAAATTATTACATCCAAATTTAGGTTCTAAATAGAATGTTTTATAATTCATATCCTTTAAATAATTCTTTTGGAAATGAGATGCGAACAATTGAGATATTAATAAGAATATTTGGAAATCATTAGATTGCCATTGTCTAGCACCTGTAGTCATATCAAATCTAATCAAACCATATGATTTACCATTTACAACGAGCTCAAATGACAATGAAGCTGTTGTTGAATCTATTGAGAATAATTCCTTAAGTGGATTACTATCATCTAATTCTCTTGAATCATTGATACGAATATAGTTTTTAGTTCCAAGCTCTTGACCCCATTTAGGTATAACTTCATCACAGCAATATACTTCGTGCTTGATCGAGCACTTAGGGTTATACCAACAATGATGTTTAATAATCGTATGTGTTTTAATATCCAATCTCGCTATTGATAATCTATCAACATAAAAATAATTACCAATAATATTTAAAGCTTTATTGATATTATCATCTTCAGTCTTATCACTATCTAGTAATTGAGTAACATTAGATATCAATGAATAAACATCGTTTTTTGTTGATGATGTATCAATCTTATTAATTTTATCATCGATTTCATCATTTAAAGTTACTTCACCACATTTTTCTTTTAAATACATGATAAAGCAATCTCTACCTTTATTCTTACCTCTAATTAAAGCTTTTTTACACTTTAATAGTAATAAATCGTAAATACCATCTGATGGGTATCGAGCAGATGCTAATGTTAGAGTAATTCTAATACCTCTAGTTTTACAAATAGATATATCTTGCATTCCTAATTTTAATTTAAATAAGAAATTATGAACTGTATCATAATCATCATCAATATCGTAAATAATTAAGAATCTATCTCCACCAACTCTAGAAATTGCGCCATTACCACCAAGAATACTCTTTGCTTGAGCAACCATTTCGATTAAGATCATATCTCCAACTGATTGTCCATATTCATCATTAATATGCTTAAAATTATCAATGTCAACAAGAATTAGTGTGAATGGTGTTTTTGTTAACATATTATTTTTAGCTCTATTATCAATGTATGACTTGGGATTAGCCTTAGTCATTTTATCTAATTGGTCGACATCCATTACTTGTTGTTCTTTTACAGACAAAATAAAATCATTATTACTTAGTTTGATGTAACAGAATGAAATATTTACAGTCTTACCATTTGTTTTTGTTAATTCAGAATTAATTTCTAATGTTTCATCGATTGTTTCAAAAGTCTCAACAAATATAGCTGATTTCTCAACAAAGTCAGTATTCAAATCAAAATACTTCGCAATATAAAGAAAGAAATCTCTATACGAAAAACTTTGATCGTTAATTCCATCATAAAAATCAATTACCTTTTTATCAAGATGCAAAACGGACAATACTGTTTTATTAAATTCCATGTATTTACTGACTAATTTCTCGTTAATCATACACTACATCACCACACTATTCAAATTTATAATATCGATTGTCTATAATATAATCATATTATATTTTTTATATTTTTTCAACATTTATAATATTTATAACTATTATAGTGATATGTTATAATATCTATTGGGTGATCTACATATGCTAGAACCATGGGGGATAGAGCACATTCTTTATCTTGTAGTTTGTGTCTTAATTTTAGTTCCTTTAGCTATTGTTTTAAAGCTAAAATTAAAGAATGATAAACAAATTGAAATAATGTTTAAAATACTAGGATTAATAGGACTTATAGCTATAATATGTACAAGAATTGCATTATCAATAGATGAAAATAATTTTTTATATTTAATACCTGATTCATTTTGTGGTATGACAAGTTTTTCTACTTCTATTGCATTATTATTCTTTAAAAAGAATAACAATATATTACATGCAGTTTGGTTAATTGGATTAGTAGGTATGACTTGTTCTATTATGTACCCGGATTTTTTATATGATAGTAATAATATATTTAATTTCTCAACAATAACATGTTTATTACATCACACAATTACATTATTTAACCTAATAATGATATTTGTATTCAAATATTTAACATTAACATATAAGAAAGCATGGACACAGCTTGTTGGAGGAATTATTTATATTGGATTAGGATTCTTCTTAATATTTGTATGTAATATTAAAGGGGCCTACTATATTTTCGTTCCAGCTGTAAAAAATACAAAATTATATTTTGCAGCAATGCTTCCAATTTATATAGGAGTATATGTATTAGTTTTATTCTTAGTTGAATTATATAGATATAAGAAAAGTAAAAAAGAAAATAATATTAAATTAGAAAATAATAAACCGGAACAAGAATAGTTCCGGTTTTATTTTACTTTTTGATATTTAAAATTGTAATACTTTCACAATGTGAAGTTAATGGGAAAAGATCTAGAGGAGTCAAAGAACTTACATTATATTTTGAGCTTAATAAATCTAAATCTTTTGCAAGTGTTGCAGGATTACATGAAATATATACAATTCTTCTTATTGATGAATTGTTAATACATTCGATTAATTTCTTATCTAATCCTGTTCTTGGTGGATCTACAATTAATGTAAATTCCTTTACATCCTTATTATCTTCAATAACCTTAGGAATTAAATTAATTGAATCTCCTTGATAAAATTTAGCATTCTTAATCTTATTTAATTCAGCATTATCTTTAGCTGCTAAAACTGAATCTTTATTATTTTCAATACCAATTACAGTTTTAACATTCTTAGCTAAATAAAGACCAATTGCTCCTACACCACAATAAGCATCTATTACTATTTCGTTTCTAGATAATTTAGATATCTTTTTAACTGTCTCTACTAGTTTTTCTGCTTGCAAAGTATTTAATTGAAAGAATGTAGTTGGATATATTTTATATTGAATATCTCCTAAATTTTCAATAATATATTCTTCACCAAATAAATGATTAGTCTCTTCTCCAAATGGATTAATAGCTTTCTTTTCTAAATTGAAGTTTTCATATACTCCTTTTACTCCAGGAATCTTTGATACTTCTTTAGCTAAGTCTTTAATCTTTGGATTCTTTTCACCACAAATTAATGTTACTAATGCTTCATTCTTTCTATTAACTCTAATAGAGATATATCTTAATAAACCTCTATTATATTTTTGAACATAAGCTCTTAGATGCATCTTATTAGCAATATCAATAATTTGATTATTAATATCATTAATTAATGGGTCTTGAACAACACATGTATCAATTGCTGTTAAATAATTAGTATTTTGTTTAATCATGCATACATGTAAATTAGTATCTAATCCTTCTTTTACAGGAAGGATAGATCTATTTCTATATTCAGTTATCTTTTCAGATGGAATAGTTGGATAAATCTCAAATGATTTTGGATTTAATTTAGTATATTTTTTTATTGCTTCTATAATTAATTCTCTTTTAAATTCAAGCATCTTTTCATATTTAATATGCATTGTTTGACATCCACCACATTCGAAGTAATGCTTACAAATAGGCGTGATTCTATCAGGAGATTTATGCTTAATTTCTAAAGATTTAGCATATGCTAAATTCTTTTCTACCTTTGTGATTTTTACATTATGTCCTTCACCAGGAATTGCATCATCAACAAAGATAGCTAGCTTATTATAAAAACCAATTCCTTCTCCATTTATTCCTAATCTTTTAATATCAAGAATAAATTCATCATTTTCCTTCATCTTATTTCACTTCCATTACTTTGAAATACTTAAAGATGGCGCTTCCGCCTTCTTTATTTCCTTTAGCAAATATTCCATATTTAGCACCAATCCATCTACCTGGATATGCTATAAATTTTTGTTTAATATATTTGCCATTAAATCCTAACATATAAGTATTAGGATAATCATATTTTAGATTAAATATGACATTATTATCATTAATAATTTCATCATAGATTATTTCATCTATTTCATTATTAAACTTACCTTTTCTTATTCTTATATGTCTTAAATTATTTTCTAATTCCAAAGAAATATAGGCATATTCTTGTCCCATTAGGACAAGTCCTGCCATATCACCATTATTTTTAAAATCAATATTTAATTCTGTTTTAATCTTAAATGATTTATAACAAAGCTTAGCTAATAAAGAATATGGATATTTATTTAATGAATTATTAGATAATTCATCATGATATAAGCATTTTAATTTTAAGCCATTATCAAATGAATAAAAATCTTTATTAATATTAGCAGGGCTTTGCCACATTAAACTTAATTTATTATTAAAATTATTAGATGTATCTAATTTATAATTAGATTTTAAATCAATAAAATAATCATGTTCTAATACAGGTGTACCATTTAATAATAAATCATTTGCGTGCCCTATTATAGGCCAATTATTGTGCCAAGTGACAGGCTCTAGGTGTACTATTCTTCCATAAGCTTTAAAGTCTTGGAAATGAATAAATACATCACTGCCATCAGCTAAATCTACTAGGGCACCTTGATGTGGTCCATTAGTAGGTGAATCATTTTGACACATTACTATTTTTTCTTCATATGGACCATAAATATCTTTTGATCTTAAGGCTGTTTGCCAGCCTGTTTTAACAGAGCCTGCAGGAGCTAAGATATAATACATGTCATTTCTATAATAGAATTTTGGTCCTTCTATTGTTGGCTGTGTATTATGTCCATCAAATATTATTTTATAATCCTTTGTTATTCTTGTTTTTAAATCTGGTGTCATTTCATGAATGGCAAGACATGAATTAAATCCTATTCTAGATTTAACAAATGCAAAAACGACAAAGCATCTTCCATCCTCTGTCCAAATAGGACATGGATCTTCATATCCCTTACCTTCAATTATAGGCCAGCACTCAAATTCACCTTTTTCAATATCATCTGTTCTATAAATCCAGATGCCTTCATCAGGAAATGGTACAGCAATATAAAAATATCCATTATGAAATCTAATAGATGGAGCCCATACTCCTTCACCATGACAAACATTTTTAAATTTATCAAAAGGAAGTTTGTCTGAAACATATCTAATTAGTTTCCAATCTACTAAGTTTTTACTTTTTAAAATGGGAATAATAGGTGTGTGATTAAATGATGAAGATATAAGATAAAATGAATCTTTATATCTTATTACATCAGGGTCACTATAATCACCTAATATAATGGGATTTTTATATTTCATATTATTCTCCTTAGAATAATTTAATAATATCGTGAATTGTTATATACACAAATAAAATCATTAATAAAATAAAGAATGCCGTATTAATAATTGATTCAACCTTCTTAGGAGGTTTTTTCTTTGTTATAGCCTCTACTAAAACAAATACTATTCTTCCTCCATCTAGGGCAGGAATAGGTAATAAATTCATTATACCAATATTTACTGATAACATAGCAGCAAATGCCATTAATGGTAAAATACCATTACCTATATATTTTTCTATAATACTAAAGATTCCAACAAATCCTGATAGGTTATTAACACCTATTTGTCTTACTCCTGAAGGGGCAATTAAAATCTTTAATGTTCTAAATACTAATGTAAAATCTGAACCAAATGCCTTAAATGCGTTAGCAATTGAGGCAAAGAAATCAAATTTAGTTGATGGTGATACACCAATCATATTTTTAATTTTAATAACATTTTGGCTTGTTAATACTTCATCTGTATATGTTGTTGTAGTCTTAGATTCAGATATTAATTCATAATAATCATCATCTGTGTTTTTAGGTGTACCATTATTATTCATTACATATGAATCTATAAATGTTATCTTTGCTTGACTCTTAATATCTTTAAAAATATTAATTAAATCTATCCAAGAATCTAGTTCTTCACCTTCATATATTTTTGTATATGAAGTTTCATTAAATAATCTTGAAGAATCTGATTTATCATATTCAACCTTCATCTTTGTAATGATAGATTTAGCAGGAATATCCATCTTAGAATTTCTATAGCTTACTGTACCTAACATTAAGCCTGATGTGATAGGCTGTTCATTTCCATCTTTATCTTTATATTTATAACCATCTTCTTCTGTAATTAATGTAAGCTTATCAGCACCAACATTAGATAGACCAATAGATTGAATAATTGATATTGCTTCAATATCAAATTCTTTTTCTTCACCTTTTCTATCAACTACAATATGAATTGTTGTTGTAGTTTCATATTCTTTTTCTATTACTGTTTCAAATTCAGACCAAGAAGATACATTCTTACCATTTAAACTAGTAATCTTATCTCCTTTTTCTAATATGTTATATGCAGGATAAGCATTTCCTGATATTGAACCAATTGAATTTGATTTCATATTAGGAACACCAGAACAGAAAGTAACAATTAAATAAATAAACATTGCTAAAATGAAATTGTTCATTGGTCCTGCAAATAATGTAATAAATCTTTGCCAAATAGTTTTAGAATCAAATGATCTATCATATGGTTCTATTTGTAATGTCTTATTTCCTTCAAATACAAAGACTGCATCTCTTTTGACTGGGAAATAATGATCTTGAATTCCTAAATCTAATGTTATGTATAATTGACCACCATCTTTACCTTCTAAATCTACAGCCTTTATTTTGCCTCTTATTTCGGCTTGTCTATTATCATCGAGGATAATCTCAGAAACTGCGTCTCCGTCCAAATTTAGACCAATTTCAGTGCCTATCTTAGTATAATCAGCAGTTGATTCTTCTCCAGCCATTGAAACGTATCCACCAATTGGGATTGCACGAATACAAAATGTAGTTTCACCTACTTGTTTTTTGTACAAAGCTGGTCCCATACCAAATGAGAATTCATGACATAATATTCCTGCTTTTTTAGCAAAATAATAATGACCGAATTCATGAATACAAATAATCAATCCAATGATTATTATAAATGCAATAATGGAAAGTAAAACAAGTGGAAAACCTGTAATTGCTAAAAACATTATTTTACTCCATACCTTTCTTTAATACTATTAATAATTTGGTTACTTACTCTAATAATTGAATCTAAGTCATATTGATATTTTTCATATTTACTATTATGTATTTCATCATAGATAATTTGTTCAATGTCCAAAAATTCAATTTTATCATTTAAGAATAAATAAACAGCTGCCTCATTTGCCGCATTTAGGACTGCAGGGTAAACTCCACCCTTCTTTGCAGCATAATATGCATATTCTAGGCATGGATATCTATCCTTGCTTAAATAATCAAAATGAAGACTTAAGCCAAACATATCTAATGGTTTATTTTTTATATGTTCATGCTTAGGATATCTTAAGGCATAAGCTATAGGTGTATGCATATCAGCTGAACCAATTGCAGCTTTTATAACACCATCTTCATATTCAACCATTGAATGAACAATTGATTCAGGATGTAGTATTGTATCAATTTGTTCATATGGAATATCAAATAAATGATGAGCTTCTATTACCTCAAATCCTTTATTCATCATAGTTGCAGAATCAATTGTAATCTTTGAGCCCATACTCCAATTAGGATGTTTTAAAGCCATTTCCTTTGTAACACCATAAAGTTCTTCTCTTGTTCTATCTCTAAATGATCCACCAGAGGCAGTAATAATTAATCTTTTAACTTCAGATTTATTCTCTCCTTGTAGGCATTCTAAAATAGCTGAATGCTCTGAATCAATTGGAGTTAATTTAACATTATTATCTTGTATTAATGATTTAATGATATCTCCTGCAACAACTAATGTTTCTTTATTAGCTAAGGCGATATCTTTTTTACTATTTATCGCAACAACTGTTGGCATAAGACCTGATATACCTACTAAGGCATTAACAAAAACCTCTTCATTTAATTTCTTATATGAAGCAATTTTTAATAGACCTTCATCACCATAAACAATTATTGGGTTATATGATAAATTAATCTTATCTTCTTTTTTTCTTAAACAAATGATTTCAGGCTTGAATTCTTCAACTATTATTCTAGCTTTTTCTAGGTCATGACCTAAAGATAAGCCAATGACTTTAAATTCATTACTATATTCTCTAATAACATCTAATGTTTGAGTTCCAATAGAGCCTGAAGCACCTACTATATATACACCCTTCATATTTGCCTCCTTTTAGGCTGCAAATGGCCATGAGAAAATATTCATTTCAATTAATAAGAATAATAAGAATACTGCTGATGCAAAGAATAATGAATCAAAGCGGTCTAAGACACCACCATGACCTGGGAATATATTTGAATAATCTTTAATACCATAAGTTCTCTTTAGCTTAGAAGCTAATAAGTCACCAATTTGTGAACATACTGATAAGAATACTGTTAATGTAATACCAAAGCAAATCTTACCCATTATTGTAAATTCACGATATCTAAATACTTTATCAAAGAATTCAAATGTTTCACCATCTACAGGTCTTTCAGCATTGAATAAAGATGAAATATGCATTGCATCTGTTACCTTTAGGCAACCATTAATAATATGTGGATAGAATAAAATAACACATACTCCTACTACTGTAGCTACTGCTGTACCACCGATCGCACCTTCCCAAGTCTTCTTAGGAGATGTAACAGGAGCCATTTTGTGTTTACCAAATGACATACCAAATACTAATGCAAATACATCAGTACATACTGTAATACCTAATAAGTATACAATGAATCTGATACCTAAATATCTTAAAATAGTTACGGCACCAACACAAACACCTATATAAATAATTGAAATAAAGAATTTACCAACATCCGCCATTGTATATGCAGGATTAATAACCATTATAGCCATAATTATAATAAAGCATGTCATTAAAGCTACTACTGGGGTTAAGAAGGTATCCATATGTATTAGCATCAAAAATTGAACCATTAATGATTCTTCACAATAATCACTAAAGTGGTTTACAATTGAAAACATCAACAACAAGGTCAAGAATCCATTTATTATTTTCATTGCTAAATGAATTGGCTTTTCTTTACTATACATATTCACTAATTCGTATGACGCAGCAACAGTCATAACTATTGCGATAACATCAAATACTCTAATTAATTTTGCTATTAAAATGACAGGTGCTAAAATTAAAGTTAAAACGATTGCGGTAATAATCCTTTTTTTCATAATATACCTCTCATGATATTTGTAAACAAATATACTATTCTATTATAACAAAATAAGCAAAAAAAATCCAGCACTATAATAGTGGTGGATTCTTTAGCTAAATTATGATTAGAAAGACATTAAATCTTCTGATTTCTTCTTAGTGATTGCTTCAATTTCAGCAACCTTTTTATCAGTTAGCTTTTGAACATCATCTAAAGTATCTTTTTCAGTATCTTCAGGTAATTCTAGCTTCTTGATTTCATCATTTAAATCACGTCTTACATTTCTTACAGCTACCTTAGCAGTTTCTTCCATTTTACCAACTTGCTTAACTAGCTCACGACGTCTTTCTTCTGTCATCTTAGGTAATATTAATCTAATACCATTACCATCGCTTTGAGGAGTTAATCCTAAAGGTGATGCAAAAATTGCAGATTCAATAGCCTTGATTGAAGACTTATCATAAGGCTTAATATAAAGTTGGTTAGCCTCAGGAATAGTAATTGATGAAATTTGCTTAACAGGTGTAGGTACACCATAGTAATCAATATTGATAGTATCTAGTAAGCTTGCAGATGCTCTACCAGTTCTAACTGTTGCTAGCTCACGCTCATAAGAAGCGATGGCCTTATCCATTTTTTCTTCGCCCTCTAGAAGGACCATTTCTAATTCTTCCATTTTCTTATCTCCTTTTCTTATTTAACCTTTACAAGAGTACCAATTTTTTCACCTTGAACTACTCTTCTAATGTTTCCTCTATTATTCATGTTAAATACAATTAAATTTAAATTATTATCTTTACATAATGATGCAGCTGTTGAATCCATTACTGCTAAATTCTTATTAAGAATTTCAGCGAATGTTAATTCCTCATACATCTTAGCTTGAGGATTCTTTCTTGGATCAGAATCATATACACCCTCAGTAGCATTTTTAGCCATTAATACAACCTCAGCTCCAATTTCTGTAGCTCTTAATACACAGGCAGTATCTGTTGAGAAATATGGATTTCCAAGTCCTCCAACGAAGATACATACTCTACCTTTTTCAAGGTGTCTAATAGCTCTTCTTCTAACATATGGTTCTGCAACTTGATTACAAGTGATTGCTGTCATAACTCTAGTAGGAACACCTAAGTGCTCTAATGCATCTTGAACAGCAAGACCATTCATGATTGTTGCAAGCATACCCATATAGTCAGCTTGTGCTCTATCCATACCTAATTCTGATGCAGTCTTACCACGCCAGATATTTCCACCACCAACTACAATACCAACTTGAACACCAAGTTCTTGAACTTCTTTAATTTGTTCAGCAATTGAAGTTACTGTTTGAGGATCAATTCCAAAAGGAGTATCTCCCTTTAAAGCCTCACCACTTAATTTTAATAAGATTCTCTTGTACATAATTGTATTCTCCTTTTAAAAAAATAGGGGAATAAGCGTAGTATTCCCCTATTAGAATTAATTGTTGAATTGTCCAGCTTGTGCTGCAACTTCAGCAGCAAAATCAGACTCTACTTTTTCAATTCCTTCTCCAACTTCTAGACGAATGAATGTAACAACTTCACTCTTAGCACCTTGTACATATGCTTCTACAGTTTGATCTGGATTCTTAACGAATGCTTGTGATAATAAGCAAATTTCCTTTAAGTTCTTTTCAAGACGACCTGGAACAATCTTATCAGCAATAATATTTTCAGGCTTTGGTTTAGCAGATTGTGCATTTTCATTTAATGCAGCAGCAAGAATAACTTCTCTTTCCTTTGCTACAACGTCAGCTGGAATATCATTCTTTGATACGAATCTAGGGCTTAATGCAGCAACATGCATAGCAACATCTTTTGCTACAACTTCATCAGAACCCTTTAATACAGTTAAAGTAACGATACGGCCACCCATATGCTTATAAGCACCGAATACTTCGTCATTGTTCTTATTAATTACTGTAACACGACGTAAAGAAATCTTTTCGCCGATTACACCTGAAGCTTCAAGAATAATAGTCTCTAAAGTCTTGCCTTCAGCTTCAACCTTTAAAGCTTCTTCATCATTTGATGCATTTGAATCAACTAGGATGTTACCAACCTTAGCTAATAAATCAGTGAACTTAGCATTTTGAGCAACGAAGTCTGTTTGAGAATTTAATTCAAATAAAACAGCCTTATTACCCTTAATTGCATAAGAGCATAAACCTTCAGCAGCTACTGCAGATGCCTTCTTAACAGCCTTTGCAATGCCTCTTTCACGTAACCAAGTGATTGCTGCTTCCATATCTCCGTCTGTTGCAGTTAATGCTTTTTTACAATCAAGCATACCAGCAGAAGTTTTTTCACGTAATTCTTTAATCATTGATGCAGTAATATTTGCCATTATTGTATCCTCCAATTACTCAGCTTTTGCTTCTACTTTTTCTTCAGCCTTCTTAGCTGCTGGTTTCTTTGCAGCTGGCTTCTTAGCAGCAGGCTTCTTAGCTGGTTTGTCTTCCTTTACATCTTTCTTTGGAGCTTCTTTAGCGATTTCATCACCAAGATTTACTTGCTCCTTTTCATCATCAAACTTTTCAACTACACCACCGTTAGCTTCGATTACAGCATTTGCCATAACCCAAGTTACTAGCTTAACAGCACGGATAGCATCATCGTTTGCTGGGATTACATAATCAACATCATCAGGATCACAGTTTGTATCAACGATACCGAATACTGGGATGTTTAACTTTCTAGCTTCTAAAATTGCATTGTGTTCCTTTCTAGGGTCAACAATGAATAAAGCATCAGGAAGCTTCTTCATTTCCTTAATACCGCCTAAGAACTTTTCTAATTTATCTCTTTCAGCGATTAATTTGATTACTTCCTTCTTTGGAAGCTTAGCGAATTCGCCATCTTCTTCCATCTTGTATAAGTCTTGTAACTTCTTAATTCTCTTTCTGATTGTCTTGAAGTTAGTTAATGTACCACCTAACCATCTTTGGTTAACGTAGTATTGACCAGATCTTTCAGCCTCTTCCTTAACTACTTCTTGAGCTTGCTTCTTAGTACCAACAAATAATACCTTACCTTCATTCTTAGCGATTTCTAATAATGCAGCATAAGCCTTTTCGATTTCATTTGCTGTTTTTTGTAAGTCAATGATATAAATACCATTTCTTGCAGTGAAGATGTACTTAGCCATTTTAGGGTTCCATCTACGAGTAGCATGTCCAAAATGAACACCTGACTCTAATAATTGTTTCATTGAAACTACTGATTCAGACATTTTTTAATTTTCCTCCGTATTTTATTTTTGTTATGTCCTCTGCTATCTTCAACACAAGCCTCCATCAATTTTACTTGCACACGACGGCTTGCTCCGACAGCATGTGTATTTTTGTGCCTTTTCAATAATAACACAAAGATTTACTTTTTTCAATATAATTTTTAAAATTAAATTTTCACTATAATAATAGATTATTATAAAAAGAAAAGACTAAGATATTAAACCTTAGTCCATAATTAATAAATTATCTTCTGCATTAAAATCAAATTCTACTTCTTCAGCTGAAATTGTGTAATCAGCAAATGAATATTTCTCACCCTTAGTTGTAGGGGCAACAATTTGCTTACCATCATATAATGCAACTTCACTTATAGGTAAGAATGCATATTTTTCAACAATAACAGTACCCTTATAAACTCTTCTTAAGAATAATGGTAAATAAATAACATTAAATGAAATATCTTTGTTACCAGCTAAATATGCTTCAGTAACATAATTAGTCTTTAATGTTCTATCCCATTCAGTCTTAGAATCGATATCAAAACCAAAATCATAATTCTTAACTACATTCTTAGAATCATCTTTATAAGTTGAATTAATACCATATTTTGAATTATATATTTCTTTAATGAAAGCTGTTTGTTCATCTGAATATAATTCAGTTCCTGTATTTGAGAAGAATAAAGAATTGAAAGCTACTGATTTTAATTTCTTCTTTTCAATCTTCTTTACAAATTTATCTTTATCTTCTTGCTTGTTTATTATTTCATCTAAAGTGATAGTGTATGAGATTAAGCTATCTTTATATTCTTTAGCAATATAAACATCATAATAGCTTGTTGTCTTTGCACTTCTTTCAGAATTAAATAATCTTATGCTTTCATTTTCATCATCAACATTAAAATCAATATTGTATTTAGCCTTAATTGTATCATTAACCTCATCACATCTTAAAGTTGTTAAGTCCTTATTACTTTTACAAGATGTAAGTACTAATAAACTAGCAAAGGCCATTCCTACAAATCCAAATAATTTTTTCACAAAAATCACCTTTTTCCTTGAACGAAACAATTATAACAAATTACTTTGTCTATATCAAGAAAAATAAAAAATTATCTAATTTTTATCCTTCTTTTCATTTAACTTCATTGCTCTAGGATGAGCTATAGAATAGCTTTTCTTAATTGTGTCATAACCAACATGCGTATAGATTTGTGTTGTAGATAATGATTCATGACCTAGTAATTCTTGAACATATCTTAAATCCATACCCTTATTTAAAAGTGCTGTTGCGAAGCTATGTCTTAGCATATGTGGTGATATATGGAATGTTTCACCACAATCTGAAACGGTTTTTTCTAATATTTTTCTTACACCAACTCTAGTTAATGTAGTACCATTTTTATTTAAGAATACATGTCTATTTTCAGTGCTTTTTGAATTGTATAATAAGTCAACTCTAAATGTAGAAATATAATGCTTTAATGATTTAGCTAAATCATCATACATTATTACTATTCTATCTTTATTTCCTTTACCATTAATTTTGATTGTTCTTTCGACAAAATCAATATCCTTTATTTCCATATTACAAAGTTCACTAACTCTTAAACCACAACCAAATAAACAACCTAAGATACAATAATTTCTATATCCTAGCTTATTTTCTTTATCGCAGCTTTCCATTAACATTTCTATTTCATCATTAGTAATTACCTTTGGTAATCTTTTAGGAATTTTAGGTTCTTCTAGATCTTTAAAATAATTAGTAGAAAATAGTTCTTCATTAACTAAATAATCATAAAAGCTAGATAAAGAAGATATTTTTCTATGAATAGATGTAGATGCTAAACCTTTTTTAGATAGATATGAAACATAGTTTTGGGCAACCTTTTGGTTCTTAATAAACATTAAACCTCTAGCCATACCTTCAGTCTTTAAAAAGGTTTTAAATTCAATGATATCATTTTGATATGAATCAACTGTATTAGATGAATAATTCTTTATGTCTCTTAAATTAGTAACAAATTCTTCTAATGCTTCTTCATCACTTATCAAGCTTTAAAACCTCCTTTTCCATATCTTCTAATGCTCTTTTAGCATATAGTGCTTTTCTTTCATGCTTTTTATGAGGGATATCTAAATCCTTCATAATACCAAAATTAGCATTCATTGGTTGGAATCCTTCTTTTGATGCATTGCAAATATATAATGACATAGAGCCCATTACTGTAGATCCTGGTAATACTATTAATTCTTCATTTTTAAGGTATCTATCCATATTTATAGCAGCATAAATACCTGAAGCTGCTGATTCTACATATCCTTCAACTCCACTTATTTGTCCTGCAAAAAAGATATTAGGATATTTTTTAGTTTGGAATGTTGGATTTAATATTTCAGGTGCATTGATATATGTATTTTTATGCATTCTTCCATATTTAGCAAATCTACAATTTTCAAGTCCTGGTATCATTTGAAATACTCTTTTTTGTTCTGGGAATTTTAAATGAGTTTGAAATCCAACTAAATTATACATTGTTTTTGCTGCATCATCTTGTCTAAGTTGTACTACAGCATAAGGCTTTTTGCCATCTGGTGTCATTAATCCAACTGGCTTCATTGGGCCAAATGTTAATGTTTGAGGACCTCTTTTAGCCATAATTTCAACTGGCATACAGCCTTCAAATACCTTTAATTCAAAATCGTGAGGTTCTACACCTTCAGCATCTATTAGGGCATCATAAAAGGAATCAAATTCTTCTTTTGTCATTGGACAATTATAATATGATGCTTCGCCCTTATCATATCTACTTTTTAAATATACTTTATTATAATCGATTGAATCTGCATAAATTATTGGTGCTTGAGCATCAAAAAAATAAAAATCATCACAGCCAAATAATCTTTTTATCTCTTCACAAAGAGGGGATGATGTTAAAGGACCTGTAGCTATAATAGTTGGCTTAGTAACATCAATTGATGATACCTCATCATAAATTATTTCTACATTAGGTAGTGATTTAATAGTATTTGTTACATATTCACTATATCCTTCTCTATCTACAGCTAGAGCTCCACCAGCTTCTACGTGGTGTAATCTTGCTGCCTTAATGATAATAGAATCTAGCATTTCCATTTCTTTTTTTAAGATTCCACAGGCATTTTCTAAAGAATCACTTCTAAGTGAATTTGAACATACTAATTCTGCAAATTTTTCGGTTTTATGTGCTGGAGTCATCTTCTTAGGACGCATTTCATAAAGCTTGATATTATATCCCTTCTTAGATAAATACCAAACGGCCTCACATCCTGCAAGGCCAGCACCAATTACATTTATTTCCATAAAAACCTCTATTTATAGCTTACTAATTCCTCAAGCTCTACTCTTGTGTTATGTGGCTTGATTTCCTTTGGATAGCCTATTGGCAATAGACAAACGGGCTCAATATTTGATGGAATATCTAATATTGATTTCAAAATATCATTATCAAAAGCACATACAAATGTTGTGCCTAAATTAATGGCGTATGTAGCTAACATCATTTGTGTTGCTACTATAGTCGCATCTATTTCTCCATGATATTTTGAATCTGTTTTTCTAATCCAGCATTCATTCTTGTCATAACATACAACCAATACTGTTTTAGCATCGAATGTACAAGGAGTTGCTTCCTTTAATCTTTCTAATAAGCCTTCATTTTCAATAACCAATATTCTTTCTGATTGCTTATTTTTAGCTGTAGGAGCTAATCTTCCTGCTTCTAAAATATAATTTAATTCTTCTGTAGTTATTCTTTCAGCAGTGAAATTTCTACAAGAAAATCTATTAACAATTACTTCATCAAATGTCTTATTAGAATTCATTATTCTTCCTCCTCATAAAATAGGTCTTCATATAATTGAGAAATAAAATCTTTTACTAATATTTTCTTCTCATCCCATATTTTAATTGCTGTAGGTGTTATCATATAATCTTGAGATAATATGTGACTTGAATGCTTTTTAATTTCACCAATAGCTTCTAGATAACTATCAGGATTCTTTTGACCTGCAGATAATAAGTCCCATACAATTCCTAAAGATCCTTCCTCATCTAAAAGGTCAGCCTCTAGAACTACAATAAATTCATGATTCTTGCTAGTCTTTAGCATTTTCTTATCTGAGTGATTAACAATAATATAGTTTACTTTGTCAATAAAATCTTGACTATAACCTTCATTTTTGGCATATTCTAAGAATATTTTAGATGAACCAATATGGTGCTCTCCCTTACCATAGGCATAGCCTACATCATGAAATAGGGCAGCAGTTAGGGCGACATCAAAATCAAAATCATCATAATCAACGCTTAATCTTTTAACCCATTTAAACACTCTAACAGAATGCTCATATCTATTTCTAAAAGATAGATTATGTCTTTTATCTAAAATGGCATCATTATCTTCTAATGTCTTTTTGATATATTGCATTATCTTTGTATATTCCATAAACTACTACCTCCCCTTAATTTATGCTAATAGTTTTCCTTTATAGTAATTATATAAAGTCTCATCAAATGAAACATTATTATAATTATATGTATCAACTGTTTCTGTAGTTGTATCTGAAGTTATATCTATAAACATGTTGACAGTAACATCATATCTTTCGTGTGTTTTTACTTCTTTAATAACGAAATTTTCATCTATTTTTATTTCAAATCGTATTTCCTTAAATACTGGTTCCTTTGTAGCATTAGCGTTTGTTACCACTTCACGCTTATAATAAAATGCTGCATTACTATCAGGATTTAACTTAACTAATATTGTATATGTATTGTCATCGTTTTTAGTCATAGTAGGATCTTCTAAATATGTTTCTTGCCTAATAATATAACCATTCATTTGATATGGTAACCAACCATATCTATTTTTATATTCTTCGTCACTTACTACTTCTACATTATCATTATTAAATTCAGCTGTTGCATCATCATTTACTTTGCTTGCTTTTTTTAAGACAGCATTTCCACCACTCAAAAATCTTTGAGAACCTGATGATATCAAACCAGCTGAAACACATTCAATAAACGCCTCGTTATCTTTTACAATACGATGATTTGAAATTTTAACTGTCGTTGTGGTACCAAAAGTAATGGCATTAGATGTACCAGATGTTGTTACTTCAAAAGCATTACATGTCGTAACCTTTCCAAGTGCAATACCTAATACCTCTTTAACTGTATAATCATCTAGTGTTTTTATATCTTCGTCATCAATAATAATCACATCAGTTGTTTCATCAATATCGCCATCAAATCTCAATGGTGGCTTTTTAACACCATTATGTGCCAACACACCGAATAGAACACCACTTACTATAAATAACGCTGATATTATAATAATCTTAATCTTTGATTTCATAATACTACCTTCTTAATTATAAATACACTTCTATTATAACTTTTTTTTATTATATAAAAAAGCACTAATTCTAAATTAGTGCCTTTTTCTAATTTTTATTACTTAACGTTTGCTACTCTTACAGTATCTCTAGCAATCATAACTTCTTCGTTTGTAGGGATAATGTATAATTTGATCTTTGAATCTGGTGTAGAAATAATTCTTTCATCAGAGAAAGTATCATTTAACTTTTCATCAATCTTAACGCCTAATACACCAAGACGTCTTGCGATGTTTAATCTTAAGTGCTTTAAGTTTTCACCCATACCAGCTGTGAAGCAGATAGCATCGCATCCGCCCATATATACATAATATGAAGCGATATAATCAACGATTCTCTTAGCTTGTACATCGAATGTAAGCTTACATCTATGATCGCCATCGTTCATACCTTGAGTAACGTCTCTTGCGTCATTTGAACGACCAGACATACCTAAATAACCAGATTTTTTATTTAAAATGTTTACAACTTCAGCTGCAGTCTTGTTTTCTTTCTCACAAATATAAGAAACAACAGTTGGATCTAGGTTGCCACTTCTTGTTCCCATAGGAATACCCTCAAGTGGTGTAAGACCCATAGATGTATCCTTACACTTACCACCATCTACTGCAGAGATAGATGCACCATTACCTAAATGGCAAACAATAATCTTAGTATCTTCTAGCTTCTTACCCATAACTTCTGCGCATCTTTGTGATACGAACTTATGAGATGTACCATGAGCACCATATTTTCTGATTCCGTATTTTTCATACCACTCATATGGTGTAGCATACATATAAGCCTCTTCAGGCATTGTTTGATGGAATACTGTATCAAATACAACAACCTCTGGAACATTAGGTAAAGCCTTATAGAAAGCCTTGATACCAATGATATGAGCAGGGTTATGAAGTGGTGCTAAATCAGCTAACTCAGCAATCTTCTTAACTACTGTTCCATCTGGACCATCAACTAATGTAGAATCCTTGAAGTATTCTCCACCTTGTACTACACGGTGACCAACACCAGAGATTTCATCTAATGATTTAACAATACCCTTGTCTAATAATGTATCTAATAAAAGTTGAACTCCCTCAGCATGTGTAGGTAAAACTGGGTTAGTTTCTTCCTTCTTTCCATTATACTTTAATGTGAAAATACCTTCAGCAAGACCAATTCTTTCCATTACTCCTGAAGCTATTACCTTTTCTTCTGGCATCTCTAATAATTGGAATTTAATAGATGATGAACCAGCGTTAACTGCCATTATTTTTGCCATAATTATTTCTCCTTAAAATTTTTATTTATTCTTCTCAAACCACATTTCAATATCTGTTAGTGCATCATTAAATGTATGAACATCAGTGAAATTAGGTAGCTTGACCATAAAGCATTTAGTTCCTTCTTTTAATTTTTTCTTTTGAAGAACTAAAATAATTTTAGGCTTTCCAGCCTTAAACATTTCATCAGGTAATTCAGTTAAACCAATTATTGTCATATCCTCTAATAATTGTTTCTTAAATTCCTGATTATTGTCATAATTGAAAAAATCATTTTCAACCATTCCAATCATACATCCATTATCCTTTAGCATCTTTTTATAATGTAAGATTGCATCATATGGAAAATATTTATTATCCTTATATTCAGCATGTGGCATATCAAATACGATAGCATCCATATTAGATAGATTTAAAGATAATGTATCTTGTAAAAATATTTCTGTTTTACAATTTAGTAAATCAGACATCATGGAAGTTAATTTAGTCATCCATAAATCATTATCACAAGCATATAATTCTAAATCCTTATCTAAATAGTTAGATATAGTAAATAATAAATTACCTGTACCACATAAAGGATCTACAATAGATAAATTCTTTTCTGGACATATTTTAGTAATAAGGTATGCCATAAAAATACCAATTGTATCTGGAGTTGTATTACCATTTGGTATCCTCATTTCCTTAAAGCCTCTTAAAATAATTGATTGCATTGCCTTTCTAACATCTTCAACAGTGAAATCAACATTTTTGATTTTAGCATAAATCTTTTTAAGCTTTCTTAAATCCTTAGGATCATCAAATTCTGTTAATACTTCTCCAGCTAAGATATTCTTAACTGTCATTTCTATTAATTCAAAATATGGCTTTCTAAATACCTCATATAAAAAATTATTAGATTCATCAACACAATCAAAGAATAATTCTAGATTGTTAAGCTTGACATCCTGCATACTTATAATCACCAAAAAGTATTATATCAAAAATATATTTTAATTACAATTAAAATTACTCAAATATTCTTTTAATTCTTTGACGCTATCACAGATAATTTTAGCACCATTTTCTTCTAATAATTCCTTCTTCCTATATCCGTAGGATACAAACACTCCGTGACAAGATACATTTTTAACTGTTATTACATCAATGTCACTATCACCAATATAAATTGCTTCATCTGGTTTTGTGTCAAGCTCTTCTAAGCATTTTAAAACCACCTCAGGATCTGGCTTTCTCTTATATCCCATTCCATCTCCATATACTGCATCAAAGATATTAGGATAATGATTGTTTATTAATAAGGATAAAGGTTTAATATTTTTATTAGATATTACTGCAAGCTTAAATCCTTTTTCCTTTAAATATAATAATAAAGATGGAATACCTTCAAATGGTTTTGTATAAACATCAACATTACTATAATAATATTCCATAAACGAATTAAACAATATATCGATTGAAGTATTATTATCAGAGTTAAGAGAATCTGATATTAATCTTTTAATACCATTACCTAAATTGGCTCTAGTTTTATCTACACTAACTTTTGGCAAATTAAATTCGGCAAAAGTGTGATTTAAGGCCGCATTTAGGTCATAAATCGTATCTAAAATAGTTCCATCAAGATCAAAAATTATCGATTTTATCATGTTTATCACCTTTTCAAATAAAATTATAACACATATTATTTGCCGAATAAAATTCAAAAAATTCAAAAAAAGACATTTTTGTCTTATAAAATTTTGCAAAAATAATAAAAAATAAAATTTTTTTCGAAAAGGTATTGAATTTTTGTTATATTTTATATAAAATAGGTTTAGTTTGTGAGCTTGAATCACAAAAAAGATAAAAGGAAGGACTATATTATGTTTAAAACAGAATATGCAAAGCGTGTTTACGCAGAATTAGAAAAGAAAAACGCTGGCGAAAAAGAATTCTTACAAGCAGCAAAGGAAATCGTTGAATCTATCGAAGGATATATCGCAAAGAATCCTAAAATGGAACAACAAAAGATTCTTGAAAGATTCTTAGAGCCTGAAAGATTTGTTCAATTCAAGGTTGTTTGGGTTGATGACAAGGGTGAATTCCAAGTTAACAGAGGATTCAGAGTACAATATAATAGTGCAATCGGACCTTACAAGGGCGGTTTAAGATTACACCCATCTGTAAATGCTTCTATTATTAAGTTCTTAGGTCTTGAACAAGTATTAAAGAATTCATTAACTACATTACCTATGGGTGGTGGAAAAGGTGGATCTGACTTCGATCCTAAGGGAAAGAGCGACAATGAAATTATGAGATTCTGTCAATCTTTCATGACTGAATTATATCGTCATATCGGACCAGACACTGACGTTCCAGCTGGAGATATCGGTGTTGGTGGAAGAGAAATCGGCTTCTTATTTGGTCAATATAAGAGAATTCGTGATGAATTCACTGGCGTATTAACTGGTAAGGGATTAACTTATGGTGGATCTTTAGCTAGAACTCAAGCTACAGGTTATGGTCTATGCTACTATGCACAAGAAGCTTTAAAGGCTTTAAAGAACACTTCTTTTGCTGGTAAGACAGTTGTTATTTCTGGTTCAGGAAATGTTGCAATCTACGCAAACGAAAAAGCTACTTCTTTAGGTGGTAAAGTAGTTGCTATGTCTGATTCAAACGGATATATTTATGATAAGAACGGTATCAACTTAGATGTTGTTAAGCAAATCAAGGAAGTTGAACGTGGTAGAATTAAAGAATATGTTGAGAGAGTAAAGGGCGCTGAATATCATGAGGGATGCCGTGGAATTTGGTCAATTAAGTGTGATATCGCAATGCCTTGTGCTACACAAAATGAATTAAACTTAGAAGAAGCTAAGACTTTAGTTAAGAATGGTTGTATCGCAGTATGTGAAGGTGCAAACATGCCTACTGAATTAGAAGCTGCTAAGTATTTAATTGAAAACAAGATCATCTTCACTCCTGCTAAGGCTTCAAATGCTGGTGGTGTTGCTACTTCTGGTCTTGAAATGAGCCAAAACTCATTAAGATTATCTTGGTCATTTGAAGAAGTTGATCAAAGATTACATGACATCATGGTAAACATCTTCAATGCTTCATATAAGGAAGCTAAGGAATACGGCTCAAATGATTTCGACCTATTAACAGGTGCTAACATTGCAGGCTTCAAGAAGGTTGCTGAAGCTATGCTTGCTCAAGGAATCTAAAAATAATAAATTAGAGAATTTCGAAAGAGATTCTCTTTTTTTATGCAATTAAAAAGGCTGAGAAATCAGCCTTTATTTATTCTTCGAATAAAAATTTCATATTCCAACTCATTCTTATATCATATAATAGCTTCATTAGCCTTATTGATCTACTTGCTGGATATGTAATTGATTCATTCTTCTTTTCTTTAATACATTCTATTAATTCTTTAATTTGATATTCAAATCCATTAATTTCAAATGGAAAATTATATTCTTCTTCCTTATCACTTTTTACAATAAATTTTTCAGCATGTTGGAAATCAGGAATATATATTTCACCATTAGTTCCTTTAATAAATACTTTTCTTTTAATATCTTCACCAATAGATGTTATAGATGTTGCCTTAATACCATTTTTATATACTAAATTAATTTTGCTATATTCATCTGTATTATATACATTTAGCTTATATGAAGATGTAAATTCTTTAACCTCAGAATCTGTTAACATGTCTAATAGCCCTAAATTATAAATACCAATATCTAATAAGGCACCACCAGCTAAATTAGAATCAAATTTTCTAATTTTTCTTTTTGGGTTAGTATCAAACCCATAAGATACGCTTATTTCTTCTATTTTGCCGATATAATTAGCTTTTAGTAGTTCCTTAAGCTTTTTATACATTGGTAAAAATTCAATCCATAATGCCTCCATTATAAAAAGATTACATTTTTTAGCTATTTCATATAATTCTTTAGCTTCATCTGGGTTTGTAGTGAATGGTTTTTCACATATTACATGTTTACCACTATATAAGGCATCCTTTGCGTTTATATAATGCATATTATTAGGTGTTGAAATATAAACTACATCTACACTTGGATCATTAAATAATTCTTTATATGAACCATAATATTTTTTTGCATTATAAGTAGTTGCAAATTCTTTTGCTTTATTAATATCACGTGACGCAACCGCATATAATGTTTCATTCATTTCATTTAATGTTTTCGCAAACTTATTTGCGATATTTCCAAGTCCTATAATACCAAAATTCATAAATCGCACCACCTTTATATAATTATTATATTATATATTTCAAAACAAAATCCTATAAATGCTAATGATATAATAAATATTTTTCCTATAACTCTTCTAAACTTTTTTACTTCTTCTCCCACTTAGCATAAATGCTTGTTTCATTTAATATATAATTGTTTTCTACATCGTATTCTTTACTTGGAATTATTTCTTTTTCAAAATCAAATTCATTAATTCCTTCTTTTTCTTTATACCATCCAATAAATTTATATCCATCCCTATATGGATCTGGTGGTATTACATTTACTTTTGTCCCATCACAATCATCACAAAAGAATGTAGAGTCAGTATCATCGTTTAGATAATATACTACATTAGCTGAATTGTAATTGTAATGTGCTCTAGTTTCATACCCTTCCTTACATAAAAAGGGAATGTAACATTTATACAAACTTTTTTCGCTGACTATCATTAAATCTGTTGTTCGCAAGTATGCTCCATAAAAAAACTTAGAAGTGATTGTTGAACAACAAAAAATATCATAACCCGAACTGATTCTATATGTAGTCAAATAACAATGAAAATATATTTTACTGTAAGATGCACCACTAAAATCAGCAGTCCATATTCCATTTCCATCATCCAATAAATAGTCTTTCATATACCCTAGTGTTGTAACTTTTCTTCCTTTTATTAATGTTGGAATAACTATTGTATCTTTTTTCTTTCCTTCTTTGCTAAAAGCTATTAGCATTACTTCTCCTGTATC
>JAFRXJ010000039.1 GCA_017441525.1 Acholeplasmatales bacterium
ATCTGCCTTATTAATACAGGAAAGGATCCACAGTGCAATTTATTATAACATCTAATTATTAGATGAAATAATCTATTAAATTAGATAGAAAGGAAAGTAATCAATAAGATATCAAACCTATCTAAATTGATTATACGTGATGTAGCTATGGAAGAAATTTGCAAGGTATGTAAAACAAATTTTAAAACTAAAGAGGGCATTATTCATTTTTGTCCTAACTGTGGCTATAAAACTATTTCCGCAAAGGAAAGAAACGATTATTTAAAAGACATTAATAAAAAGCTTGATAAGGATTTAAAAATAGAATTATCTAGTGAGAATAAAGAAGCTAATGCAACTTCAATATCTAAAGCATTTAATTATCTATATTCTGATTCTTTAAACCTATCTTTAGAAGATATTTATAATCTTACAAGTATTTGTTTTAAAGAGGTAGATGATAAGAACGAATATATCTATCATGTATTAGCTGATATTTATTTACTTTGTTCTACATATATGCCAGCAGATAGATATTATCTATATTGGTTAAATAAATCAGCAGAGGCTGGTAATAGCTCAGATAAGCTTACTTTAAAATATTTGACTGAGGGTCTTTCAAATATAGATGAATAGTATTAATTGATTAAATTAATAATATGGGTTATAATAATAGTTGATTGGAGGAGTAGCGTATGAAAATAATTTCAAAAATAACACTAATTATGACAGCCGTTGCTGGAATAGTTTTTGGAATATTAGGCGTATCTTTTATGGGTATGGCTGCACATATGAATAGTGTCATTGCGTCTGCTTCGACAGAAGAGGTTGTAGAGGCTGTACAAGAAACTACAGAAAGTAGTATTTCAACTGCTGAAGTAGCTAAAGAATTGCCTAATTTTACATCTAACGGAGCTAATGCAATGTTAGTTGTTGGTATCATTTTATTGATTTATGGTATCGTATGTGCAGTTATTTCTATTATCGCATTAAAGAAATTAGAAGTAGCTAAGAACAAGAAAGAAATTAAGCCTTATGGTATTCTTGCTTGTATATTTTCATTTGTTGCACCTGGAGTTTTCTTACTAAAATTAACAGATGCTCAAATTAGAGAAAAAGAAGAGGAAGAGGAAACAAGGAGATAAGAATTCAGTATTACTGAGTTCTTTTTTTAAAAGGAGAGTATAAAATGTTTTGTAAAAATTGTGGGAGCGAATTAAGTGGTCAGGGAAAATTTTGCCCTAACTGTGGAGCTGAAGTTAAAAGTTCACATTTAAATGAAGAATATAATAGACCAGAGCTTGTTGTAGATGAAAGAACCGATAATGGTCCATTTAAGGTATTTGCAATAATAGGATTTATAATTGGTATTGAGTCATTTTTAATTTCATGGATTCCACTTATTGATCTTATGGCTGTTGTAACAGGTTTTTTCGGAGCTTTGTTATCTTCTTTAGGTATAAATCTAGTAGAAAAAGAGTCTTTGCAATAATAGGACTTTCATTATCAATTTCAGCAATGGTAATTGGAATTTGGACATTCCAACATTATTTTCCTGGTGGACGTATAGGATAAAAATAGAGGTATAGAGAGATGTTTTGTCAATTTTGTGGTAAAGAATTAAATTTTAGCGATAAGGTATGTTCTAATTGTGGCGCACAAGTAGAAGGTGTTATGGAAGAGAATAATACTTATCATGTTGAAAACAACAATAGAGTAGAAAGTCATTTTCAAAATGAAAATGCGAATAATGGTAAAGGACCATTTAAGGTTTTTGCGATTATTGGTTTAGCACTTGGTATTTTTTCATTTGTATTATCAACAATTCCATTTGCAGGTTTATGCTGTTTTTGGATTCCAGGTATGGTATTCTCAATTTTAGGAATTAAATCAAAAGACAATAGAGGTAAGGCAATTACAGGCCTAGTATTTTCATGTGTTGCATTATTAATAACTGCATTATATATTGTACTAATCGTGATAGGTGTACTAGGAGCTAATTTAGATTCAAATAATATAATTTTTGATTAATAAGAAGAGTGATATTGTGTTTTTTAATAAAAAGAAGGAGTTTATCATTTATACAGATGATCAAACAATAAAAAGAAATCCTTTAGTTTTTGGAAATAATAAATATTATTTTGATGATAATGGTTTTTTAAATATTTTATTAAAATCAGGAACACATATCTTTTATTCATGTAATAAAGAACTAATATATAATTTTAGTGATACCCAAAGATTATATTATGTTTATAGAGAAGATAATGATTGTCACTTTAACATATTAGTTAAAGATATTGATAAAAAATAATAGGAGGTCAATATGAAAGGTTTTAGAATAGCAATTAATATTTTATTGGTTATAAATTTAATAATAAGTATTTTATGTATAATTTTAATCCCAACAGTTATATTCCCTTCAATGATTGATTCATTAAATGAAAGTACTGAAACAACAAATGATTTTGGCGAAGCAATAGGAAATATATTCGCAGTAGGCTTTGCGGCATTATTCTTGATATTATTCTGCGGATTATTAATGATCGTATGTATTTTTGCCGCATTGGCAATCATTCCATTTATAATCATTTACAATGTATCAAAATATCCTAAGCTTGGTATAGGCATTGTAGTATTAATTTTTATCAGTTTACCTGCAGGAATATTAATGCTTATTCAAAGAAGCAAATATTTGAAACAATCAGTAGAAGAACAAACTTCTGAAAAACCTCAACAAATTGCTGAATAATTTTACACAAAACATTGACAATTTTACACAAGGGTGTTAATATTATAGTGTAGATAATTTTTACATTAGTAAAATTATGAACTCCTTTGTAAAGTGTAAAAAAGAGTAGCCCATCAACTACTCTTTTTATTTTGTAAATTGGGAAGGTATTTATTATGTATGGTTTATTAATGAAAAAGGAATATATCTTGGATATATTAAATCAAAAAACATTTTTTGATGCTAGAATATATGATACAGATATAAGAGGAAAAATTGGATTAATTGATTCAACATCTCATAAGCTATATGGATATGTTAATCTATTTGATGTTCATCAAATTACATATGAAGATTATGTAAGATGGCATATATCAGATAATTATAATCTAGATGTTGTAAATGAAAAATTAAGTAAGGATCATATGATTAGAAGAAATGCATATGCATATGATTTTGATGATATGGAATTATTAGAAGTTCCTATGATTATTAATCCAACTAAAGTAAACCATATTTGGGTATCCTTTGATGAAAATGAAGGAACATGTGGATATGTTCAACAAAGCCTATTCTAGGAGGATTTTATGAGAGAAATAGTTATCCATGGAATTTATAAGCACTTTAAGGGCGATAGATATTTGGTTGAAGATATTGCCTTTGATAGTGAAACAAAAGAGAAGATGGTTGTATATAGAAGATTATATGGTGATGGTTCACTTTGGGTAAGACCTTTAGAAATGTTTTTAAGTGAAGTAGATCATATAAAGTATCCCGATATAAAACAAAAATATAGATTTGAATTAGAAATCATTGAAAGTGTAGTGAAAAAATAATAAAAACGTTTTCAAGTATTTTATGAAAATGTATTGAAAACGCACTTTCATTATGTTATAATGCTTGTGTCGCATTGGGGTGATTTTTAAATGGCGAACACTACAATTTATGATGTTGCAGGAGCAGCAAAAGTATCATTAGCTACAGTCAGTAGAGTAATGAATAATCCAGAGAAGGTTAACCCAGAAACTCGTGCTAGAGTATTAAAGGTTATCAAGGAATTAGGATATAGACCTAATGCAATTGCGAGAGGTCTTGCAAGTAGAAAATCTACTACTGTAGGGATTGTTATGGCTGATGTTTCTAGAGCAGCAACAGCACAATTATTAGGTGGTATTATTGACATCGCAAAAAAATATGATTATGCGATGAAGGTATTCTCTATGGCGGAACACGAGGATATCAAGGAAGCTATTAGAACTGTAGTAGCTGAGCAAGTTGATGGTATTCTATTTTTAAATGATGAATTAGAATCCGAACAAATGCATTCAGTTATTAACCAAATTCAGGATGCTCAAATTCCTGTAGTATTATGTAATGTTATCTATGATGATTTAGATGTTCCATCTGTTTCTATCGATTATGAGAAGGCAACATATGAAATTACTAAAGAATTATTAGAGGCTGGAAGAAAAGATGTTTATTTAGCATCTACAGTTAGAAAATATACAGTTAACTTACATAAGGTTAATGGCTATGTTAAAGCAATGGAAGAAAAAGGTTTAGAGCCTTTGATTATAAGAACATCTGGAGATGTAGCAGTTAATACACTACATTTTGAAGAATTCATTAAGAACAAGAAATTTGATGCTTTAATTTCAGTTAGAGATTCAATTGCTATAAGCTTTATGAATTGCGCAATTAAGGCAGGATTTAAGGTTCCTGAAGATGTTTCTGTTGTTGGTCTACAAAATACTAAATATGCAGTATTATCAAGACCAAATCTAACATGTGTTGATACACCAGTATATGATATTGGTGCAGTATCAATGAGACTTTTAACAAAATATATGCAACATGAAGAAGTAACTGAATCTAAGATTTTACTTCCATATAGAGTAGTTGAAAGAGAATCAAATTAATAACTCGATGATAGATTATTAGTAGTATTTTAATTTAATTTGTAGAGAATCTATGGTTGGTGAAAATAGATAATGATTAAAATATGAATTACACTTCTTGAGAGTAGATTAATAAGTGCTGTATTTAATTATACAGAATTAAGGTGGTACCGCGGTTTATTCGTCCTTAGGATTTTATCTTAAGGACTTTTATTTTGTTTATTTTAGGAGGAATTATTATTATTATGGGTATTTATGAAGAATTAGAATGGAGAGGATTAATTAAGGATGTATCTGATCCATCAATTAAAGAAAAATTAAATAAGGGTGGAATGACTTTCTATATTGGTACAGACCCAACAGGTGATTCACTTCACATTGGTCATTTCTCAAGCTTTTTAATTTCTAAAAGATTAAAGGATGCTGGACATCACCCTATTTTATTAGTAGGTGGAGGTACTGGTTTAATTGGAGATCCAAAACCGGATGCTGAAAGACCTATGATTACTTATGAAACAGTAGATCATAATTTCAATTGCTTAAAGGCTCAAGCTGAAAAGCTATTTGGCTTTGAGGTAGTTAATAATAGAGATTGGTTAGGAAAGATTAATATTATTGACTTCTTAAGAGATTATGGTAAATATTTCAATGTTAATTTAATGCTTCAAAAGGATATTGTTGCTAGACGTCTAGATTCAGGTATTACATTTACTGAATTCTCTTATATGATTTTACAAGCATTAGATTTCTGGTATTTAAATAAAGAAAAGAATGTCACTTTACAAGTTGCTGGTCAAGACCAATGGGGTAATATCACAGCTGGTATTGATTTAGTAAGAAGAAAAGAAGGCAAAGAGGTTTACGGATTTACAATGCCTTTATTAACTAAGTCAGATGGTACTAAGTTTGGTAAGACAAATGGTAAGGCTGTTTGGCTAGATGCTAAGAAGACTTCTCCATATGAAATGTATCAATTCTTCATCAATAGTGAGGATGCTAAGGTAATTGATTACTTAAAGTTCTTAACATTCTTATCTAAAGAAGAAATTGAAGAATTAGAAAAGAAGAATCTAGAGGCTCCACATTTAAGAGAGGCTCATAAGGCATTAGCTAGGGAAGTAATTACATTTATTCATGGTGAAGATGCTTATAACGAGGCTGTAAAGATCAGTGAAGCATTATTCTCTGGTGATATTAAATCATTAACTGCAGATGAAATTGAAATGGGATTTGGTGATTTACCATCAGTTGAAGGAAAAAATGATTCAACATTAGTAGATACATTAATTGAAGCACGTCTTGCATCATCAAAGAGAGAAGCAAGAGAGTTCATTAAAAATGGTGCAGTATTGGTTAACGGAGATAAGGTAACTGATATTGAAGCTAAGCTTGGAAAGAATGACGCAATCGAAGGTAGATTCATCGTTTTAAGAAGAGGTAAAAAGCTTTACGCAATCGTAAAATTTTAATCAATAATAATTAAGCCTTAATTAACAAAATTAGGGCTTTTTTCATTTAGTAAAGCGCTTTACTAAAGCGTTTTTATTGACATCTATTATTAAAAATAATAAAATGACTTTAGGCAGTAAAAAAAGTAAAAAAAAATTATTAAAAAAGAAAGCGTTTTTATAGTAAAAGGCAGTAAAGAAAAGGGTGGAAAGATGTTAAGAAAAGAAGCAGTAAATCAAATTAAAGAGATCTGTGGTCGTTATAAAAATGAACCATCTCCTTTAATGTTAATTTTAGCTGATATCCAAAATGAATATGGTTACTTGCCACTTGAGGTACAAGAGATTGTAAGCCAAGAAACTGGTATTCCTACAAGTGAAATTTATGGTGTAGTAACATTCTATTCATTTTTCTCATTACAACCAAAAGGAAAATATGTCATTGGTGTATGTATAGGAACAGCTTGTTATGTTAAGGGCGGTCAAAACGTCCTAGATAAATTTAGCGAGCTATTAAAGATAAAGGTAGGACAATCTACAAAAGATGGTCTATTTACACTAGATGGCTTAAGATGCATTGGCGCATGTGGTATTGCTCCAGCTATTTCAATTAATGGTAAGGTATATCCAAAGGTTCAATTGAATGATGTAGCTAACATAATCAACGAATATAAGGAAAAAGGATTGAACTAATATGGAAAATACTAAGATTAAGAATGAAAAAGAATTAGACCTTAAAATAGCTGAATGCTTTAAGAAATTCAATGATAAATTAACTGAAAAATCTGTTAGAACTATTACCATTTGCGGAGGAACAGGATGTTTATCAAGTGATTCAAAGGCTATTTTAGATGAATTTGAAAAGCAAATTAAAGAAAGAAAATTAGAGGACAAGGTAAAAGTAAACAAAGTTGGTTGTTTCGGATTCTGTTCTCAAGGACCTTTCGTTAAGATTTATCCTGAAGATACATTATATCATGGTGTAACTGTTAAGGATGTTACTGAAATAATGGATACTGATATTGTAGGTAATCAAATTGTTGAAAGATTACTATATGTAGATCCAAATACAAATAAAAAATGTATTAGACAAGAAGATATTCCATTCTATAAAAAGCAAATGAGAATAGCACTACATGGTTGTGGTGTTATTAACCCAGAAGATATTTCTGAAGCATTAGGATATGATGCTTTCAAAGGTTTAGTAAAAGCTTTAAAGATGTCTAGACAAGAAGTTGTTGATGAAGTTCTAGCATCTGGTTTAAGAGGCCGTGGTGGAGGAGGATTCCCTACTGGTAGAAAATGGCAATTTGCCCTAAACCAAAATAATGATGAAAAATATGTTGTATGTAATGGTGACGAAGGAGATCCAGGTGCTTTCATGGATAGATCAATCCTTGAAGGTAACCCACTAAATGTCATCGAAGGTATGATGATTGCTGGATATGCAATTGGAGCTTCAAATGGTTATTTTTATGTAAGAGCTGAATATCCAGTTGCTGTATCAAGATTAAGAATCGCAATTGAACAAGCTGAAAAGTATGGTCTATTAGGAGACAATATTTTAGGTACTGGTTTCAATTTCCATGTTCATATTAGGCTTGGTGCTGGTGCATTCGTATGTGGTGAGGAGACTGCACTTTTAAACTCAATTGAGGGTAAGAGAGGTATGCCAAGACCACGTCCACCATTCCCTGCTGTAAAGGGTCTATGGGGCAAGCCAACAATTATCAATAATGTTGAAACTTTAGCAAATGTACCATATATCATTAGAGAAGGTGCACAAAAGTTTGCATCTATTGGTACTGAAAAGTCAAAAGGTACTAAGGTATTCGCACTAGGTGGTAAGGTTAAGAACGTAGGTTTAGTTGAAGTTCCAATGGGAACTACATTAAGAGAATTAGTTTATGAAATTGGTGGAGGTATTCCAAATAATAAGGAATTCCAAGCAATTCAAACTGGTGGTCCATCAGGTGGATGTTTAACTATTCATGATCTAGATACTCCAATTGATTATGATAACCTAATTGCTAAGGGCTCTATGATGGGTTCTGGTGGAGCTATCGTAATGGATGAGGATAACTGTATGGTTGACGTTGCTAAGTTCTATTTAGGATTTATTTGTGACGAATCATGTGGTAAATGTTCTCAATGTAGAATTGGTACTAAGCGTTTATTAGAAATATTAGATAAAATCACTGAGGGTAAAGGTGAAATGGAGGATATTGATAGATTATATGAATTATCAAATTCTTTACAAGTTGGTTCACTTTGTGGTTTAGGTCAAACTGCAGCAAACCCAATATTATCAACATTATCTAAATTCCGTGAAGTTTATGAAAGACATATTAAAGATAAAAAATGTGATGCTGGTGTATGTAAGAATTTAATGCAATACACTATTAAGAAGGATTCTTGTATCGGTTGTGGACTTTGTGCTAGAAACTGTCCAGTTGATGCAATCCATCCAACTGATTACATTGCTCCAGGTAAGAAGAAACCAGCAATGGCAATTGACCAAACTAAGTGTATTAAGTGTGGTTCATGTATGTCTGGATGTAAGTTCCAAGCAATAATTAAGGGATAGGAGGAAGATAGAAATGGCATTAGTTAATATTAAAATTGAAGGTCAACAATTCCAAGTTGATGATTCATTAACATTACTTCAAGCTGCAAGAAAATGTGGTTTCCAAATTCCTTCATTATGTTCTTGGATGGACGGTAGATGCTCACTTGCATCATGCCGTGTATGCCTTGTTAAGGTAACAGGTGAAAGAAGATTAGTTCCAAGCTGTGCTTATCCTATTAGAGAAGGATTAGAAGTATTCATCAATGATCCTATGGCTATTGAAGCTAGAAGAACAAGCGTTGAATTATTATTATCTAATCACTCAATGAATTGCCAAGCTTGTGAAAAGAATGGTAAATGTGAATTATTAGAAGTTTCACGTATCGTTGGTGCTAGAGAAGGTATGTATGAAGGATCAAAAACTCCTGCAACATATGATGATTTAGCTCCTGCATTAGTTAGAGATACATCTAAATGTATTTTATGTGGTAGATGTATTGAAACTTGTAAGCAAGTTCAAGGTATCGGTATCCTTGGATTTGAAAATAGAGGATTTAATACAATTGTTGCGCCAAGTGAAAATAGATCATTTGCTCAAGTACCATGTATTCAATGTGGTCAATGTGTAAATGTATGTCCTACAGGTGCATTACAAGAACATTCAGAAATTGATAAATTAGATAAAGCATTTAAAGATGGCAAAATTGTTATCGTTCAAACAGCTCCAGCTGTTAGAGCTGCAATTGCTGAAGAATTCGGTGAGAAGATTGGTACATCTGGAACTGGAAAGATGGTTGCCGCACTTCATAGATTAGGATTCTATAGAGTATTTGATACAAACTTTGGTGCTGACTTAACAATCATGGAAGAAGCTAATGAATTCGTTCATAGATTAACTACAAAGGCAGTTACACCTATGATTACTTCATGTTCTCCAGGATGGATTAATTATATTGAATATTATTATCCTGAATTATTACCTCATTTATCAAGCTGTAAGAGCCCACATGAAATGGTTGGTGCAATCATTAAATCATATTATGCTGAAAAGCATAATTTAGATAAATCAAATATTTGTGTTGTATCAATTATGCCATGTGTTGCTAAGAAATATGAGAATAAGCGTCCTCAAAACTCAGTTGATGGTTTAGCAGACGTTGATGTTGTTTTAACAACAAGAGAATTAGCTAAATTAATTAGAAGAGCTGGTATCACTTGGAAGAAGCTTCCTGATGAAGAATTCGATAATGATTTATTAGGAGAATATACAGGTGCTGGTGTTATCTTCGGTGCTACTGGTGGTGTTATGGAAGCTGCCCTAAGAACAGCATATCATATTATTACTGGTAAAGAATTAGAACCAGTTGATTTAGAACCAGTTAGAGGATTAAAAGGTATTAAGGAAGCATCACTTGAAATCGCAGGCAAGAAGTACAATGTTTGCGTTGCTTCAAGTATGAAAAATGCTAAGATTATTCTAGATGATATTAAGGCTGGTAAGTCTAAATATCACTTCATTGAAATCATGGGTTGTCCTGGTGGATGTATCAATGGTGGTGGTCAACCATTCGTTAAGGAAATCTTCTTACCTAACGAGGATGATGACATCATGGAAACATATATCGCTAAGCGTGCTAAGGTTTTATATGATGAAGATAAGAATAAACCAATCAGACGTTCTCATTTAAATAAGGATGTTCAAACATTATATAAGACTTATTTAAAGGAACCAGGTTCTCCAAAGGCACATAAGTTATTACATACTTCATATAATAATAAGCGTGTAAAATATCCAAAGATTGAGGATTAATAAAATTAAGGCTGAGAAATCAGCCTTTTTTTGTATACGAAATGATTAAATGAATTATTTGTTTTTCAATACATTGAAAAAAAGTATTAAATACCTTATAATACTTTTGTATTTTTATTTTTAAAAATTTAATAATTAGGGAGGGTTATTTGAATGAAAAAAATATTCAAGTTTTTATTTGTGCTTGTATGTATTTTTATATTGTCATCATGTGTTACAACTAATGGTGGTTCTACACATACATATGGTGATTTTAAATATAAAATAAACAAAGATACAGGAGAAGTAATGCTAATAGCTTTTAGCAAAGAAGGA
>JAFRXJ010000040.1 GCA_017441525.1 Acholeplasmatales bacterium
AAGAATCAATAATTTCTCTTTTGATTTACCATACCTCGTTTTTAAACCTATCTTGTATAGGTTCTTTTGTGTTGTCCCTTATATGTCTTAATATCTGAAAATTTATTTATTTTCATATATTGACATATTACCGGTATGCTTTTTTAAATTATGCTTGAATTACGTTAATTCTCTTAATGTTTAAATATTGTGATTGATATAAGTTACTATCAGAACATGTCTTTGTGCTTCCATCAAATGTATATGAATAATCAACAATTGATGCTTCATCATTAAATTCTAATGCAAAATATGCAAATGCAATTGTATCAGTTCCTGCTGCTGTAACTGTATAATTTGTTGCTACACTACCTAAGACAACTGGTGTGATACCATCATTAGAAACATCATTATCAAGTGGTGAACCAGCATATGTTACTGTAACACCTGATGTACCAGATACAACAGAGTTAGGATTTGTTGTACAGATACCATAGCTATAGAATCTAAAAGTATCTTCTACCTTATAATCAGCTAACGAAACAGTTGACCCTGAAATATTATATAAAGTCTTTGCTGAGCCACCCTCAGTTATTTGTACTTTATTATTTACGATATTGTATCTTTTTGTAGAACCAATTGTTACATATCCATTTTCAACAGCAATTGAACTATCAATATCAGATTCAATACCTGAGAAATCCATGTTTAAATTAATATTCTTTGAAGTTGTGATGATGATTCTGAAGAAAAATGAATCACCAGGTTGGATATTTGAAATCGATAAAGATGTTGTATCAGTCCATGTCCAAGTTGAATTAGCACTGTTATATGTGCCTCTTTGTAGTTTCAAAGTATAATCCTCATCTTCTGTTTTACCAAATATTCCTTCAGCCTTAACAGAGTCATTTGAAATATACCAAGAGAAAACAACCATTACCAATAACATAGAGGTAACTATTAATGAAATTAAGTTGAGTATTAATTTTTTGTTCATAATAAAAACCTCCTTAAAAAATATAAAAAAGCCAGCAATTTATATTAACTGCAACTGGCTGTCTATTCGTGAGACCCTATAGTTTTGCGTCACTAGATTACTCTAGCTTTGCCGTATTAATATTTAAATATTAACAACTATTTTTGCTAGCCTTATTATATAACACCATTTATAATGAAGCAATAAAAAAATGGTATTTATTTCACAAATGCACAAAATATGTTTTGTTTTGTGTAAATTAATTGAAAGAAAAAATTGACACGCAGTGATTCACTAGATTTTGCGTGTTATTTTATTTTATAAATATAAAACAACGTTTTAAACATTCAATAATTGATTATAAATCATATGAATTTTTTTATAAATCAAAACAATTAAATTATAACATAATCTATCAATTTTAATAATTTTTAATTATTAATATAATTATTTTTCTGATTATAATCGAATTAATACTCAACTTAATTTCATTTAAACCATCCCTTCCGCTTTTAGCTTTATCATAGTGTTTTAAGAAACATTTAAAGACATAAAATTTTTTTATTATCAGTTTATCAAACGAAAAATTAAAGGAGGCAAAAATATGACCAATTTTAATAAATCTAGAAGAAAAATAAAAGCATTAATTGTTATTACTTCTCTTTTAATAATTGCATCTATCTCTATGGTATTTGTCATGAGTAAAATACAAAGAACATCTGTTAGGGGAGAAATTGAAGTTTCAACACAAGAGTTAACAGCAACCACTGAATATACATCTTCTGCTAATTCTTTCACTTGGACTTACACACAAGCTGGAGATACAAAAACAATTAATGTTATAACAACGAATTCAAGTGATTCTGTTTTGCATAACACTTATTACATTACTTCAGGTAGTATGGATAATGATTTATACAAAGCAATCTTAGTTTATTATAACGATGTGTTTGTTGGAACATTAAATAAGCTTATATCAGAAAACACTAAAATTGATGAGTTATATAATTACATTCCTTTATCAACAAATAAAACTGATGTGTTTAAATTAGAATTACATCAATCAGCTAAGGATGCTCAATTAGACAAAAAAACAATTAGTATTACATTAAATACTTATACAGAAAATGCTGATTATTCAAATTATATGTATGTACATAATGAAACAGAATTTAAAAAGGCAGTAGATGATGTTAATTCAGGATTATTAGAAGATCCTTCTATCATCTTCTGTAATTCAATTACACTAGCATCTTCATATACTATTACAAATCCTGTAACACTATACACTGATTCTTACACAGTAAGTGGTTCAATAACATTAAATGATAACGAAGTAACTTCTCCAAATGCATTAATTAAAGTATATGGAGACACAATATCTAACTTAAATATTACAAAAGGGACATATTATGATCAAGTTGCTGCTAAGCAATTACAAATTGATTATGCTAAAAGCAAATTAGAAAAGGGAGTTGACTCTAACAGCCAAACCAATATAGTTGGTCCTTATGCTTTCTATGGTGTTACTATTGGTACTCCTTATAACTGTGATTACACAGCACCTAATGTTATTATTGGAAGCACAGTGGCTGAATATTATACAAGAGATGCTAGCATTAAAGTTGATAATGAAGTAATAAAGTTTAAAGCATATGGTTCTAAAACAGCACTTATAAATGAGACTTTAGCTCATATGCCAGCATCAACTGATACAATAACTACTGATTTATTCTTACCTACATTTATTCCTGGTGAGAATTCATCTATCAGATGGTCATCATCTAACACTTCTATCATGTCAAATGATGGTAAGATTGCAGCAACAAGAATTGAAAATGAGACAATTACTTTATATGCTGAAATAAAGATTAATAATAAGACTTATACTGAAACATTTACATTTAAGATTTCAGCTCATACAAATGAAATTAATTTCTATAAATTAGTTCAAGAAATATCACCTATAGTCATTAATAATATATATAATGATGCATCTGATGCAGATGACGCATTATACTTTTTACCTATAGTTAATAATTATTCAGATTATGATTATAGAGTTGCATATAAGACTCCAACAAATACTGAAAAATTTGATTGGCAAGGCTATATAGATATTGGTCTTGAAAATATAACTTATTCAATGACTACTGAACAAGCTGATGCATATCCATATATCACTTGTGCTGACCCAGATTTAGGTGGAAATACATTATATTTAAATGCAACTACAATGAATAATTACGCAACAATCACTATTACAGGTGATTTTGGTAATAATGAAACTTATTCAACAGATATTAAGATAAGCATCGCAGTTGGTGCTGATACTCAATTACTAGAAAAGGTATTCTCTAAGATTTCAGATGACCTAGATGAAATTAGTATTCTAGGTAATATATTAGAGACTAGACTTGCTGATGGTATGTCACTTGAAAAGGGTGATTTTGAGCTTGATTCACAATTCTATGATGATTTAGGTAATGTGGATACAAATTATGTAATTGAATTTAGTAAGCAAACATCAGTTAATATCATTGATTCTATAACTTATGATTCTAGTACAAAGATATATACATTTACTATAAATCCTGAATATTTCAAAGAATATGAAACATCAGTTCCATTTATAGCAACAGTATATTATAAGAGGGGTACAGAAAATGAATTATCAAAATCTAGAACATTCTATGTAACAGCTCCTGCTGCATTGCATATTACAGATTTTGGTACTATTTCAATTTATAATTCATTAAAATATCAAACATATACTGCACTTCCATCAGGTGAAAAGGATGGTGCTTCAGGATATGCTATATCTGGTTCTGTTTTAACAGATTCTAATATAGATTATGTATTATTAAGAGATATAGTTGGTGATGAGTTATATTTAACAGAATATAATGCAAATTCTATTTATCTAGATCAAATTGAATATACATCAAGTAATTACGCACCTGGTGTTACAAACGTAACTCTTGCAGTTAACCCAACAAATAATACCAGTGCAACAGATACAAAGGCATACGATTTCGTTAAATTAATCGAATGGGCAACAAATGATAAGAAGGTTACAGCTTCTTCTGTAGTTAGATCTGAAAATGCAGTAGCTCTTGGAAGCTATGCATCTGTTAAATCTAATGGTAAAGATTATTTAAATGATAATGAAATTGGGGCACTTAAAGAATACTATCAATATTATACAGGCGCATCTGATGCTGATTGGGAATTAATCTATGCAGAAATATTAGATAGAGCTCCTGGTTATATATTTACTGAAGTTAAATTATTAAATACTGTTCTTGCTTGTTTAAAAGATGAAATTTCATCATTCGCTCCAGGCAATTTCTCAACAATGTTTGGTAAATATATGGAAATATTACAACGTTATGCCGTATCAACAACAAAGGTTAATGCTAATAACGTAGCACCATGTCAGGAACAATATAATAATATGAATGTTTGTTGGTATCATTCTAAAACTTATGCTTCATCATTCACTCTATATGATTCAAATGATACAGCTTATACATGTACTACTAACTCATCTTCCATTCAAATTCATGATGGCTCATATTGGTTATGTGCTACAAACCCTAATCCAGGTAGTGGTGGAGATGGTGGTCTTGCCGGTTTATATGCAACAAAATATTATGCAGCTGATTTAACATCATATATCACAGATGCTGAGATCGCAGTTTTACAAATATTCTTAATCAACTGTCTTAACGCCTCTGGTAGAACAACAACTTTCTCAGATGCACAAAAAAATTCAATCAATGCAGTATTAAATAATGCAGCATATACTGAATTCTATGAAGGATATTCATTTGATAATGATTTCAAAACATGTGGTAAAGCTGTATTAAATGCATTCCTAGCATGTACAGAAGTTCCTACATACTTCTCAACAGATGGTGTATCAAAGCTAATTTCATATTTCTATACAAATTATAATTATAATAATTCACCTTATAAACTAAAATCATATGATGGTACATCTACTTCTACATTTAGTTCAATATTAAATTCTAATGTACCATACGTAACAAATTTAGATAATTTAAAGAACACATTATCATATTTCATTAATTTAGAAACTTTAGTTATTAAAGGTAATCCAAATGTATCTGCATTCTTATCTGAAAATGGTCTTGCAGTAGTATTTGCAAGAGCATCTTTAAACAATAAGAAAATTAACAGATTAGAAATGAATTATTGTGCTAACAAATATACAAATTTTGATTTATCAAATATAGCTAATTACAATATGCTAACATATCTTGATCTATCTGATAATCAAGGTATTCAAAGTGTTAATGAATTAGTTAATGTTAATAGATCAAAATATACACATGTAAATATACGAAATATTGGTATTGAATTAGAATACCAAGAATTCGCAATTGATAATATAGCTTCTACAGATTGTCCAGTATATTATACTGACGATAGTGGAGTAGCTAAGGTATCAACTGATTCATCTAGAGCAACAAAATTATCTGATTTAGAGGATTTCAATAAGTTTATAACTAAATACATGTATATGACAAATGTTGTATACAATGATGATGGAACTACTTCTACAGTTACTTGGAGAATTGATGAAGGTAATGAAATTCAAAGTGGTTTAATTGAATATGCAGGACAATATTATGAAATAGATACATTTGATGAAATGAATCAATTAATATCACCTTATTATTATTGTTCACAATCTTTCACATACAAAAACATTTCATTTGTCGCAGGAAAATTATATGAAGTAACATATAATGGTTCTAATTTAGAAGCAACACTAATAGGTACTTATGACAAAATAACATCTTTGGACACTAGTAGTATTAATATTGATACAACAGTTGCTGATCATAGCTCGTATACGCCAACAACTGAAGTTGTTTTATCAAAAGAAATTGAAACAGCTGGTACAGTAACATATTCAAATAAAACAGATTGGATGACTAGTGCTACATATCAGAAAAATGAAGTATCAGAAATCAACTTAACTTATACAGCTTATGAACGTACTAATACTTACAATAGAACTACAAGTGTTACAACACCTACTTCAACAACTCTTAGAAATTATATAATTACTACTCTTACAAACCAAGGTTATACTGTTAATGATGTTTCTTTCGTTGCTGAAATTGTCGTTACATCATGGAATTATAATTCAAGTAGTAGTTTTAATGATAGCTGGCAACATGGTTTACTTTATGGAAATACAGTTGTAGATTATTCTCCAGGATTAGTTGCAGGTCAAGCTACATACCAATATAAGACTCTATCTTCATACTATTTAAATAAAACATTAACTATTAGATATAACAGTAATAAAGGTACAGAAAATAACATAAAATACTATCCAAGTAGTAATGCAAGTTGGACTAACAACAATAGACAATGTTTTGATAAGGTAATTATTAATTTATATTGTACAGTTGAACATACTGCTACTCATGATTCAGAAATTGTTATTACATATAATGATAATACAACTACTACTTATACTGGTTATTATGCTGCTGGTTATATTATAAAGGAATCAACTGCAACAACAATTTTATATACTGAAACTGAAAAAACAATTTTCGATTACGAAAGTGGTAATAATACGTTTGTATTCTATGCTGGTGATAATACAGTAGTATTAGATGAAAATGGAAATAGTGTTAATATCAAGAAAAACACGTTATTATATGTTTATGCTAGATTTATTTATCCTGTCGAATCTAGAAGTAGGTCGTATAGAATAGTTGGTACTGTCTATACCGCTGATTTCTGGTATATAAGAGATTCATGGAATTATAATAGATTTAATTCTACAAATACCGATTGGTATAATCCTGCTTCCCATAATGATGCTGAAGGAGGCATAATTGATGGTGAAACAATAAAAACCGTATCTATCAATGAAGTAGAATATGACTTTAGAACATATTTCACAAGTATACTTCCAGCAAATTCTACAACAAGAACAAATGTATCAGGATTCGATGTTGATTGGAGTACAGTTCCTTTAACATCTACTTGGGTATTTGATAAATTATATTTCAGTTCATATATTAATTACATTACTGATACAACATCTAGTAGTCACTCATTATTAGATCAACAAGAGACTATTTTCAAAAATCTAGATGATTATTATTTCATATATAAATATACGGGTACATCAACTACTGCAGGAGTTTACTACGAGAGCTTCACTCCTACTTCTGTATCATATACTCAAAATTATGCATATAATTTATATCTAGACAATGGTAAATTAGGATGGAATGAATATTCTACTAATCCAACTGTTGGTGCTACAAATATGGATGCTATATTAGCTGAAGCTAATAGCCATTTCAAAGATAACCAGTATGGTTATTATTATGGAAGATATTATGGATATAGTGGTGAATCTATAGTATCATCTTCAGGTTATTATTATGAACAAGGTTATGTATATAGAATAATGCCTAATGAAAATAATTCTGGATTCACATGGGAAAAGATAAAAGCCTATAAAACAAACTCAAATGCTGGCTTATTACAGGATTTAGGTATTGGTGTAGCTGAAGTTGGTGATTTCTACTATACAACTGGTGCAAGTGCATTCTCAGACTTCTTCAGTTCAGGCTGGTATAAAATAGTTGTTGATGAAAAAACTAATATCGTTAACCTAGTTAAATATAATGATATTGGTTTTACAGCTGGGACTAATTATACTAAATTAACTAATGATAAGATGGTCGCAAGATCTGGAGACTATCTAGGTTATTCTGGTACATTTACTGTTCAAATTTCAGCATTGGTTAGAACATTTAATGCTGATGGTACAGTTACAGATTATATAAAGACTTATAAGTTAAGATTTGTTGGTTCTTTATATAAAGAAGGAAATAATTTATATAATTAAAATCAAAAGGAGGTTATATAATGAAAAAATTAAATAAGCTAAGCATATTATTAATATCTTCAATATTTATATTTGCTGTTGCTGTAGGTATATCAATATTTGCATACTTTAGTGTGTCATCTAACCAAGCAGTTAGTGCTACAACTGGTATAACTACAGAAAATGTCGTTAATATAACCTCTTTTGATGATTTATTTAATAATTCAAAATCAGGTAATTATAACGATTCAAATGAAGTATATGATTCTGAATCAAGAAAGATATTAAGATTAACTAATTCAATTGAATTAAAGACTGATTTAATTATTACAAATGATATTCATTTAGATTTAAATAATAAGAAATTAAATTTAAATGATAAGACATTAACATTTAAGCATGGATATTATGGTTGCTTCTCTATTTATGGAGGAACAATTGAAAAGGGTTCTTCTGGTCTTGGAAAAATAGATATAGACTTACCTAATGCAAGCTTTATTACAACTGGTGTAACATACCAAAGTAATAATAATGCATCTACACAAGATGCTTGCTTAAATATAATCAATATTGATCCAAAATATAGTGCTTATTCTGCATTATATTTAGTAGGTAACGCTATTGATTCAAGCTTAAATGATAGAATTGAATTTAAAAATTATGATACAGTTAGTGATAATTCATTTAGTTTAACTCAAGATAAATTTATTACTACTAAAAATAAATGTATCTTAAATTCAGATACTAATGAGGTTTGTTCATATATCTATAAGGATATTGATTTACCTACTCATTATTTATCAACAGATATTAAGATTGAATATTCATTAGATGATGATACATATATTGATGAATATGGAAAATACACAGCTCCTACAGCATCAGCTGATGCGACATTAACTGCAACTGTTTCGCATGAAAATTGGGATACAAGTTATAGTTGTGCTTTCAAATTACATATTGTTAATTTAGAAGATCAAACAACTAAAGATAATGTAGCTTTACAATTAATAAAAGATTATATATCTGAATATTATATAGCTAACACATTAAGAGTAGATGAAACAAGATCAATTACTAATTATTATGGTTTCCCTAATGCAATAGAATTACCTACTACTGCATTAGGTGGAAATATTGAATATGAATATTCAATGACAGATTATAATAACATAACAGTTAATACTACTTCTCATCCAAATAATGAAGTTTATGTATTAGAGCCTAATTCTGATTGTTTCCACTTAATAGTTAGACTAAATGACAATCAAAATGTAAGCTTAAATATGCATTCTAATTATGTTTCAGATTATGAAACAATAGCTAGATTAATTATTAATAAGTTATATGGTGGTTCAATTACTGTTGATTCATCAAAAAATCAAAAAACATTATATACATTAAATAATATGATTAATGGTATTGATAATGTTGATATATTAGATGCAACAACTAAATCTTATATTTCAACATATAATATTACATCTGTTACTTATACATTAAAAACTGGTACAGATGCAGTTGATTTCTATACATTAACAGATTATTTATTAGCTGTTAAAGCTAATGCTTCTCCTGATATTAAATCAGAAGCATTAACAATGACATTCACATTTGGTAGTGGTGCTAATGCAGTTAATGTTCCTATTGATTTATATATCAATTACATGGCTGAAGGTGGAAATACATTATCAGGATTCTTACCATACTACACTGAATTCAACACTCATGTTCAAGATGAATTAATAGATGAATTTGAGATGCCATTCTATTATGGTGGTGGAGCTCCTTATGTATGTTATGATGTAGCTTATAATTACGAAACTACAATAAATTACACTACTACAAAGATGACTCAATATACACCTAATTTTGATGCTTATAATGTAACACTTGGTATACCTGATTGCCTAGACATAATATTATATTATAATGGTGCAGAAAGATATACATTTACAAAGGGTCAAACTACTTCTTTAACTTCAGAATTAGATACATACTTTAGTGCAGCTGCAGCATCAAACGATGCTAAATATATATTTAGATTAAATGCACAAGGTTCATTTGCTAATGATTGTAATGTTATATTAATCTATAATTATAAATTTAAAACAAGTGATACATGGAAGAGATATGAATATAGTGTTAAAGATGATCAAAATGTAACACATTCATATTTAACTGATTTAACTATTTCACCATTTACAATTAGTGGTGGCTTATTCTACAATACCACTTCTACTAAATCAAATGCTATCCATGATGCAACATTCTTCAAGTGGATTTACAATAACTTCAACACTGATGAAAATGCAACAGCATTAACAACTGTTACTGCTAATTCATTTATTCCAGTTGGTTGGTTATCACAAGATATCGCAATTGATATTACAGTAGATTCAACATTAAATAGTGTATCAGATTTCTATGGAATCGGTAATCTAAATAATGTTAAAAAGGTTAACCTTTCAGGTAAAACATTATCAAGTGCTGTATTAACAAGCTTAGCAGGACTTCAAAATGCGACAATCTTAAAGTTAAGTGGTTGTGGAATTGATAATGTATCAGCAATTAGTACAATGACATCAGTTAGAGAATTAGACATATCTAATAATAATATTTCTTATTTTGATGAATTAATTAATATGAATAACTTATTCTTAGTTGTTCTATATGGAAATAAGCCAACTGATGCAATAATAGGTTCTAAGGGTATATGTAATTTCCAAACATATTATGATCTAATTAAAAATGGTGTTTCTGTTTATAATCAGGTATCTACTTACGTAGATGATAATAGTGTATCTCATGAAATTGCAGTATTATTCGCAGATTCAGATGATTACAATGATTATGTAAGATTAAAAGCTTTAATAACACAAAATAAATTATCTAAAAATGTTTCAATCACTAAGCTATACACAGATACTTTAAATCAAATATCAATAACTGATATTGAATTAAAATATAACTCTGGTAATCTTACATGGGGTTATGAAGGTGATCGCTCAACTTACGAGGGTTCTGGTACTAAATATATAAAATCAAGAGTTACAATTGGTGGTACTATCACTGCCAATACTTATTATGAATTAATAGATGGAGTATATACATTAACTGAAGATACGAAATTTAATGCTACTAAGACTTATTATGAGGTTGCAACAGAATATAATGCAACATATTGCTATGTAGTTCATACTTGGGGTAACTACGTATTAGTTTGTAAGTTCTATGTTGATAGATATTAATAAAAAGGAGGAAAAATACTAATGAAGAAAAACTTAATAATTCATATTGTAAATTTAATATTAGTGTTTGGATTAATAGTATTTTTCACCTATTCTTGGTACACTGCAAATGATACAGTAAAAGCTAATGGAATTACAGGCGCAACTTCTAATTCTGAGCATATTCATTTCAAACCAGAAATAAAAGCTGTAAGACATAATTTGTCAGGAGATATTATTACAAACACATATAGAATTGATTCAACTGGAAGAATAATATTAACCGAATCAATATATTATCATAAAAAAGAAGATGTAACAGATGATCCTATCACTGAATTTTCTCCTACCCAATATTTTGATATGAGTGAAATTCTTCCAGGTGAATATATTGATATTGAAATAGGCTATTATATGGATGATGTATTAGATGGCTCAGGATATCAAATTAAATTATATGATTTAATAAAAGATACTCCATTTGATATAGATGGTAAATTGCATACTGTTGCAGGAGCATTTAAATATAAAACTATATCATTAAAAGATGAAGCTCATAAGGCAACAACAACTAATGTTTCAGATTTCACCGCAGATTCAAATTTCACATGGTTTGAAACATATAATATAGCTGAAAACTATGATAATTCTTCTTCAGTTACAATATTAAATCATACTTGGAATAAAAACTATGAATATTTATATTTCACTTTTAGAATTCAAGAAGACTTTACTCAATATTATAGATTAATTGGTCAATCCGAAAACAGTTATGGTAGATTATTATCTAACTTAGATTTTAATATTGGAAAGTTTATGATTATGGTATAAGTCCAAAAGGGGTGAATATTTATGAAAAAAATAAAAAAGTTAATACCTTATATTATTGCGGTATCATGCACCCTTGCTTTAGTAATAGCACCATTGTTATATGCTTGGTATATTCATCTGCAATATATTCATGATATGAATTTCAATGTATTACAAATTGATTCACTTGTTACATTATATGAAGCAAATGATACAAATTATAATGGTATACCAGATTTAAATATTGGTGAAAACATTAATCATTACTATAATCATGAAGCAGAAGCATATGTATCATATGATAATAGATATCATGAAGAAAATTATTCATTTGATTATGTTGATCAAAGATATGCCTTATCACAAGATTCAGAGGCCAACTTATTTAATACCCTTATTATCGAAGATGCAATTCCATCGAAGATATATGGATATAAATTTGAGATAACTAATTATGTTGGTGCAGAAAACACTTTGAATTTCTCTTTCGAAGAAGATGATAATATTGATGTATCTATATTAAAAGATTTTGAAGCAAGACTTGGAATAGTAAATGCTGATTCTTCTGTTAATTTTACAGAATGGACTAGCTTCTGTACTGAAAATAGTGGTACATATTCTTATTCTGGAATTACTTTAAATTCTTTACAATCTGATATTATAGTTCCAGCAATAAGTGGATCATTATCTGTTGGAAGAATTGATTTATGGTTACAAGTTAGAATTAATAATAATTCTACAAACGATGACATTAGTGATTTTAGATTACCAATGTATAGATTATCACTAGCATTTGAAATGCAAGATGAAGACTAATAATTATAATAAAAAAGCATTGATTGGCCTAAGCCTTTCAATGCTTTTTCTTTTTATTCTTTATTTTCTAATTGTTTTCTTTCTTTTTCTATCTTTTTAAGTTCTCTTAATTCCTTTTCAACTTTAATTCTTTCTTGTTCTTCTTTAATCTCTTCTTCCCTTTCATCCGCAATCTTTTTCATACCAGGTAATACATTTACTACTGGCACCCTTTGTAAGAATGGAGAGAATACAGTAATTAGAGCTTCAGCAGCCTCGATAATGAAGCCTACACCTAATAAATAGATATGAGTTAAGAAATGTTCTGCATTTTCTTCAGGTTCAATTAAAAGTAAAATTGAAAATACTATTTCAGCAACTGCAAATACTAAATTTAAAATTGAAAAAGCTTTTCTTTCATGAATTTCATGTAGGCCTTCATTTATTTCCATAGTTGATGTAACAACAGTTGCTACAGCCCACATTACACTTACTTTATATACATTATCATGGAATATAGTTAATATTAATACACCAACTATAATTGTAAATATCGCAGTACCTATATGGTTATGCGCTTCTTTATAGCCTCTATCTACTATTTCTTTCATTAATTCTAATGAAGCTACTAAAATTAAATCTATACCTACAACTAAATAAATATATTCTTCTATTCTTTCATTTAATACTAGTATTAAAATACCACCAATTAAATATGCTAAGGTTCTAACAGCTGATAAAGCTCTAGCTATTTTCAAGATTTTCTTTAATGTTATATCTACCGCATTTGCCATATAAATCACCTCTTTTTAAGCCATTTAATGATTCAATCTATTTTCTATTATAAAACAAACTGTATAAATAAAAAAGTCCTATAAAGATGAACTTTATAGAACTATTTTACTATTATTTCTTATATGAAATTTGAAGTCCTAAGAATTCAGTAGTTACTGGTTGAAAGATTACATAAGTTCCAGCCTTTAATCCTTTTACATCAAGTACTAATTCACCAGAATCAGCTGTCTTGCTGGCAATTAATGCATAATATTCTACACCATCTTGCGCTATAGTTGAACTTGAACAAATAGTTAATTTTCCATTTTTAATATAAAAATACTTATTATTTAATGTTTGTCCTGCCTTAATATCAGTATCTAAACATAATAAGGCAGCTCCACTATCAGATTTAGAATATGTATGATAACTAATACTAGAATAATCATCTAATTCAAACTTTAATGCTGTTTGTTCGTAGATTGTAGTTGTAAAGATATCTTTATCTTCAGTCTTTTCAATCTTACCCATTACACCAATGCTTCCAAAATAACTAAAGTCACCTTCAGATATCATTGATGGAATTGATGTATCACCATCACCTAATTTACTATTTCCAATAACTATAAAATCTGAATAAGTTTCAGGAATGAATTTACCGAAGAATTCAAATGTGCCTAAAACGCTAAAATCAGCTTCTTTTTTATAATCAGGATCAATATACCAACCAACAAATTCATATCCTTCATAATTAGGAGATGCAATTGGAGTGATAGGTAAATCTTTATTTACATAAGTTGTAGTAACATTTGATGAATTAGTTGGATCTGCATGCCAAATTACAGGAACATGTAATTCTTCTTTAAATGCTGCATATAAAACCATTCCTGCCTTTATTGTATGCTTATTAGGATCATATGCCTCTTTATAATCAGCATCCATATAATATCCCATAAATACATTTTCAACCTTAGTACCATTTTCTAATAATTTTCCTTCTCTTACAGGAATGTAAGTTAATGGCTTACTTAAGTTAACATATGTTTCTTCTTGAGTTGCACCAGCAATTATAATCTTTCCATATACACCAAAATCATATGTAATATTAGCTGTCATAGTTGATGAAGCTGTTTTTCTAATTAGTTTAACTGGTTGACCATATGAATCTAGATATAATTCAAATGTTACACCACTTGAATTAGTACCATATACGATATATTGATTTGTATTCTTGTCAAAAGATATATTAGAATTCTTCATACTTAATAATGATGATATTACTTCATTTTTATATGAAGGATCAATAAATTCAGCTATTACTGCACCAATCTTTGGACCTTGGTATAATAATTTACCATCAACATAATAATAATCAATATTTGCATGATTTACACCCTCAGAGATATCTGCCTTAAAATATCCTGGAAGTAGATTAGTTGAATTAAAGATATTATTAATGAATTCTTCAAATCTAACCTTAGTAGAAACCTCAAAACTTGTTGGATTTGAATAGATTGTTGATACTTCGTCAGTCTTTCCATGAATAGTTATAACAATCTTTCTTAAATATCCACATTCGTCATATGATAATTCAAAGCTTCTTTCTTTGCCATCAAATTGACAAATATAATAATTATTCTCTTTTCTAGCAGTAAAATCTCCAAATCTCTTCATATTATCATATACTTCAGAGAAAGTAAGCATTGATTGTTCTAAGAAGAATCTAGCTTCTTCATTTTGTTCTACTGATGAACTATATGACCATGTTTTATCGCTATAAACACATGAATATTTTCTTGATGGATTTGATTCATAATATAATTCATAAGCAGTTGCATCGTGAATAACATCAATTTGCTTTAAATTTGGTTTATCTTCATAAATCTTATCAAAGATTGCTGAAATGCTACTATAACCAATTATATATCCATTTATGTCATAATAAATGGTCATTGTCTTATCAACATATTCAAATCTTGCACCATTAAATGATAATGTGTAAGTAATATTATTTTTAGCATTATATGCTAATAAAGCTGGTAAATAAATATATGAGTTTTCAATATTATATTTACCCAAAATAGCTTCTACATCTGATTTAACATATCTATTTACAGGAATAATATTATTCTTTTCATCAATATAATATGAAAATGACTTTAAAGTTGTTTCAGTTGATGAAGATGAACAACTAAAGAATGTTACCATATCATAGCCTTCATAAGCTATAACATCACTTAAATATTTATCATTAACTAAATTAGTAACATCAGATAATGATGCTGCCGTTGTATTTAATTGAATTGTCTTTACTTTAAATCTAGGTGATAGTGTTACATCACCATGAATTTCTGTATCTGATAAATATTTTGTATTATTTGAGTTATACCATCCATCAAATTCATATGTATATTTATATAATGCATCTGAATCTGCAGCCTTTGTTGGTGTAGAAGGAAATATTGCATTAGAACCATATTCTACAGTTTGATTAGTTGAGATTCCATCAGTAGATACAAATGTAACAGTATATTCTCTTACTGTTTGATTCCATTTTGCATATAAAGTAGTTGTACCATCTACTGTATCATTATCAAAATCAAATGGTTCAGTTAATAATTGATCCTTATACCATCCTGCAAATTCAAACTCATATTGTTCAGTTGATTCCTTTGATGGATTAGATGGCTTTATAACATGACCATCTTCTGTTACTTGAACATCAATTGGTGTTCCACCATTTGTTTCAAATGAAATGCTTGATTCAGTCTTTTCTACTGTTTCTTCATTTGATTTCCCACTATCATCTTTTTTGTTATTACATGAAGATAATGCAAAGAATGATGCTCCAGCAATCATTAAACCTAAAAAAATACTTTTCTTTTTCATTTCTGTCTCCTCCAATTTTTAATACATTATAATTGTATCAATTATTAGGTGAAAATAAATCATCTATAAAAACCAAAAAATCTAGTCAAAAATCATACTTTTGGGTGAGAAAAAGAAAAGCACCCTACTAGTAGATTCTGTTTTAATCAAACAAAATCGTAGAGTGCATATGCTTTGTTTATTTAATATATTTTTGGTTCTTACTATTAGGTTTATCTGGCAATGTCATTCTTATTAATCCATTGTCTAGCGCTGGGTTTAAATAACTTGCTCTTAATGTTTCTTTGGATTTAATACCTAGTCTTTCCATAATTTCATTTGCAGATAATGGAATATCATCATCCATTACTTCTAATAATCTATTAACCTGATCAGAAATGTTTTTTGATTCTTTAGTTACACTTAATAATACTTCATCTAATGTTTCATCAATCATTTTTAACATAAATTCAATGAACACATTTGAATCTCCATTTTTGTTACTAATATCAATCACTTTGTAATAATCTGATTGATATTTTTTTATTTGGGATTCTATTGGTATAAATTCAAACAAAGGATTCCAACTTGTTAATAATACATTTTGCCATAATCTAGCTGTTCTTCCATTTCCATCTCCAAATGGATGAATGTAAACAAACTCATAATGAAATATACATGATTTAATCAAAATTGGAGTCTCTTTATCATTATTTACCCATTCAAACAAATCTGCCATAAGCTTTGGAACCAAATCCTCTGGTGGAGCAAAGAAAATGATTTTATCTCCATCAAACACACCTTCACCATGATTTCTATATTTTCCTGGCTTATCTTCTATTAAATATGTTAATATGCTATGGGCTTTTAATAAATCAGATTCTTTATAGCCATTAAATTCATTTATTTTGTTATATGCTTCATATGCATTCTTTACTTCTTGAATCTCCTTTTGAGGACCAATAACCTTTTTACCAGCTATTACATCTTTAACTTGATCTAAAGATAATGAATTAGCTTCAATTACCAAGGATGAATGAATTGATTTTATTTTATTATTACGTCTTAATATAGGCATTCTTTTTAATGATTCATATGTTGTTATCTTACCTAATTTTTCAGTAATAGACATTGAATAATTGAGCATTTTATTAGTTATAGTAAATGGAGGTTTATACATAAAAAATCATCCCCTTTAATATAATTCGATTATATCATAAGGGGATGACTAAAACAACATCTTGCTTAAATCTTGCTTAAAATGTTGCTTAATTATATTTTTTATTTTTTATAATTTAATATCGCAACGCATTCACAGTGTGTCAGTCCGTTAATTGTAACATTAGATAAAATTTGTAAAAATACCTGTTGTCTGCGCTAAGTAACATATCAAAATTTTAGAAAACATTGAGAAAGATAAAACTAATATGTCGTTCCTATATCAAGGAATATATGATTTTTCTCAAATAACTATTAATGCAAATAAAAAGCACCTACCATTATAGATAGATGCTTACGATTATTATCATTGTTTTCCTTAATTATTATATTTTTGTTGATTGATTTTATTTTAATCTTGCGTACTTATTATCTTTTCCATTACCTTCACGTCTTATTTCTCCAAGTTCTACTAATTTTCTTAATGACCCTTCTATAGAACTAATGCTAAGTGATGGACATAATTCTCTTATATCTTGCTTTGTGAACCAACCAATTTTCTCATTGATTGCTTTTCTTACCATATCGATAGCTGGTAATTTCTTTTCTACAATTTTAAATCTATCTTCAAAATCTTTATAAGCTGCAAGTATTGTACTTAATAAATATTTAATAAATGGTACTGGATCATCATTACCTTCAATCCATCCATGTTGTGATGCTCCAAGTGCATCATAATATAAATCTTTATGTTTTGCTATCTTAGCTTCAAGTGATATATATTTACCAACATAAAAACCATTTCTACATAATAATAATGTTGTTAATAATCTAGACATTCTACCATTTCCATCATTAAATGGATGAATGCATAAGAAATCATGAATAAATACAGGAATTGCAATTAGAGGTTCTAATTCATTATTTCCTATTACTCTATTGTATTCTTCACATATCCTATCTAATGCTTCTGGCGTATCAAATGGATCAAGAGGTGTAAATAATACTTCTACCTTACCATCGGGATATGTTGCTGATACATAATTTTGAACATTTTTTGTTCTTCCTGCCATAGGATTATTTAAATGATTATACATAATTTTATGAAGCTGTAATATAAAATTTTGTGTTAATGGAATTGCATCAAAGCTTTCATGTATTATATTTAATACATCACGATATCCTGCTATTTCTTCTTCAGCTCTGTTTTTAGGTGTTGTCTTTTCTTCAACTAATTGCTTAATTCTTGAGTTTGTTGTTACAATACCTTCAATAGCATTTGATGCTTCTGTACTTTGAATCTTAGCTATTTCAACTAATTTTTCTAATTCTTCTGGTCGTTGTTTTAAATATAATTCTTGTTTTCCAGCTTCTTTATATATAGCAGCTATATAGCTTAAGATTTCAGAATCCCATTTTTTTTTACTTATATCAGAATAATTGAATTTTCTCATTATTTCACCTTTTTTCTTATGTTTTCCCTTAAATTATATAACATTTTAAGGTTAAATTCAATAATTAAGGGGAATATAAACTAAAAATGGATATTTTATATACTTGGCCTTAAACATATAATGAATATGTTTTTAAATTTGTTTAATTAAACTAGTTAAACCTTATTATATGTGAATATTATGAGGTTATATATTTTACTATTTATTCGGTAAAAATAGTTTTTATTTCTTTTAAATCTTCATCTTTTTATTTCATAAAAAATACCCCTAAGTCTTTCTAGATTTCTCTAGTCCAACTTTAGGGGTACTTTTCAAACCTTATTTTGGTCAAAATCACCTATTTTTACCCTATTTTTAGTATTTTTAGTCGTTTCTGCGATTTAGTAAACAGACTGTCTCAAATCACACTTGTCAAATTTTTAACAACAAAACAAATCTAGTAATAATTACTCTTGATAAAATTACTTGATATATCTTAACAAAAACTCAACAACACCAATTATAGTAAAACCTTTTTCATCCCTGAATTCTTTTATCGGTTCATTTATTACAACTATTTTTTGAATTTGATCATTCAATGAAATATATGGTTTAATCTCTCTCTTTTTTGTTTTCTCTGATGAATAATCATCACACACTTGTATATAATACATTCTATTGCCCTTTACAGCTAAAAAATCAATTTCAAGTGATTTCCTTGTAGTCTTACCATTTTCATCATTTTCAAAGGTATCAAAAGTGCCAACATTAACCTTATAATCATTATAAATAAGTTCATTATAAACAATATTTTCAAGCATTTTCCCAGTATCAGAATAAACAAAATTCAATCTTGAGTTTCTAAGGCCTGTATCAATATAATAATATTTTTTTGTGGATGTAATGATATTTTTACCTTTCAAATCGTATCTAAAAGCTTCAGATAAAATAAATGAATCTATAAAGGAATTTATATATGAATTTACAGTGTCTGAATCTATTTTATTATTTGTCTTATTTTTATATTCTTTGACAATAGTCTCAGAATTAATTAAATCTCCAACACATGTTGCAAGTAATGTACATATTTCATCTAATGCTTCAACTTTCCTTATCTTTTTACGTTCAACAATATCCTTTAGGTATGTAGTCTCAAATAGTCCCTTTAAATAATTCTCTTTTTCAATACCTTCCTTTAATACAGCAAGTGGCATACCACCATATATCATATATTCTTTTAAGGATATATTTTCATCTTTTTTATTATATTTACAATATTCTTCAAATGATAAAGGCATTATTCTAATATTTGTTGCTTTATCTCTAAATTCAGTGACAATATCTGTTGATAACATTTTAGAATTACTTCCCGTAACATATAAATCAACATTATCAAGTGATGCCAAATCCAAGACTACATCAACGAAGCTGATAATATCCTCGTCTGAAGATTTAGCTTTTATATGTTTGCCATCAGTCAAAGCCAAATTAACAATTGAGTAAACTTCTTGAATCTCATCTAAAATTACGTATTTCATATTATCATTTTTTTTAATGAGGCTCTTTACATATTCGTACAAGTATATTGGATCTCTATAATAAGCATTAGATATCTTGGTTAAATCAATTTCAATAATATTGTTTTTATCAACTCCGTTTTTTATCAAATACTTTTTATATATAGTATTTAACAAATATGACTTTCCGCATCTTCTAATACCAGTAATTACCTTCGCAAACCCATTTTCTTTCGAATTGATTAATAATTTTAAATATTTTTCTCTTTCAATCATTATAATCACCTTTTTTGTGGAATTCCACGTTTTTTCCGATTATATTTTACCATATTTATTTTACATACACAATAAAATAATCGACTTTTTTGTGGAATTCCACGTTTTTTCCGATTAATTTATTTGTTGTTAATGCGCTATTTTATAAATTATGAATAAAGAAAATATATATATCCTCTCAATAAAGTACAAAAACATTATGACTTGTTTTGTTGCCAAAAAATATTAATTTGACAATGGAGGTCATCATACCGTCTCACCTCACACTTGTCAAAATAAATAGCGGAACAAGTCCATTATATATCAATAAATTATCAATTATTAAAATCTCAAAAAATCCAATTTGTAAACAAATAACTGATTCTACGCTTTCCAATAGCCATTCTTATTTGATCCAACACGCTCTATTTTACCAAGTTCTTTTAACTCTTTTAAAAGTGTTGCAATTCTTGATGTTTGTAAACCTACCACTTTTACAAGTTCTTTTGTAGTAATTGATGGATTATTTTTTATTGCATTTAAAACTTTGATTTGTGATGAATTTAATGAAGAATAATCATTTTCGCCAATTCTAATATTAAAAGGGAATTTTAATGTAACTATAATGTGATTATTAGAAACGTTGAAAGCCTCTTTACCATAATGCTTAATTATTTCAGGGACACCATGACCTGTTTGTTCCACAAGACCCAATTGCCCCATTATTTTTTGTAATTGTTTATTAATTGGATTACTAATTCCACTATAGAAATCATCTAAAGAATAATCTAGTGGTAAACCACCAGTAGATATAATTTCAATTCTATTTGAAAATATATAAATACAAGGTGGCACCATTTTATCCCATCTAGTATGTAAGCATGCGTTATTCCATGCTTCTCTTAATGAAGATGCATCAAATAAATGTATTTCTTTTCTTACTGCTTCTTCATTAACAACAACCCTTGTTTCATTCAAAGACTGGACATATTCCAATGCATTTTGCATAGCTAAAATTAAACATTTGTATCCATATTCATTTCTAGATATCATCTCAGATTTATCTTCACCTTTGAATTTAACTACTTTTATCGAACAATTATTATTATCTGCTAATATACTAGCCAGCAAATTAAATTTTCCATTCTTAGTTAGAAGACCATTATTTTTGTTAAATGAATCATTGTTAATGGAAAGGTTATGCATAATAAACAATTGTTTTAATTGATTAAATGTTAATTCTTGATCAAACGACTCAATATTTGTTATTAATTCAAATGAATTTGAAAATAATAATTGTCTCATTATTTCTGGTTCAATTTTTTTGTTCTCGTTTCCACTTCTAATTAAATATTTTCCATCTGCAGAATATGGTTTGTTATATCCACTAACTTCAACTCTTATAACTATTTTAGATTCATTTTCTTCTTCAGTAATTGTAGGAATTACTACAGGCTTTATTCTCGATGTAATAGCATCGCTAATATCTTTTAAAGTTTTATTACCAATATTAACTCCAATAACATCACCATCATCTTTAATACCAAATAAAACAACGCCTCTACCATGCTTATTAAGCATTGCAGTTAAACTTTCTAATCCTCTATTTAATTGCCCTAAAGATTCTTTAAATTCAACAAACTCATTTTCTCTTTTATAGTCCATAATAGCCTCCAATTTATTCTACACTTATTATACACTTTATTATATTGTTTGTCAATTTTTATTCTACACTTATTATACACTTTATTATACATCTTAATGGTATCACTATGAACAAATTTAACTTTTGAAATGGAACCCAAATATGACTTATTTCATTATAAAAAATCAATATTAGACAAAGGTGGTCATCAGTCCGTCTCGACGCGAGAAAATCATTCGCGGTTTTTTTCTTTAAAATAAGTCGAGTTAAATAGCTTTTTGCTTTTTTTATATTTAATTAAAACCATATTTTAGTAATTCTTTAAACGTAAAACCTAATTCATCTATATCATATCCATTTTCTATTAATATTTTTTTTACAAATTTTTCATCGAAGCGATCATCAGGATCCCATGACCCTTTCCATATTTCAAAGCATATTTCCTCAAAAAGATTCATGATTTTTTTATTATGTTTCACCCATTTTTTAACTAAAGCTATTTTATTTTCTCTTTCTTTCCTTTCGTCTTTAGTTAATCTTTTAAATTTATAAGCTTTAAAAGCACCTTCAATCGTTTTATATCCATAACCTTGGGCATCATCTAAAACTTCACCAGTTTCAGAATCAACTATGATAAATCTAGGATTATTATTTATAATAACTTTCTCACTCTTTAGCTTTTTTCCTTCCATATTATTTATATTTCTCCTCGTATTAATATTCTTATTTCTTTTGGTAATGATTTTATGAATTCATATAATTTTAAAAATTATCTTGTTTTATTTATAGTTGGCTCTATCGAATAAATCGCCACAAATAATTAATTTATGTTCTTCATTATTTAAATCAAAACCTGTTTTATTCAATTCTTTAATAAATGGTGTATAAAAGCTATGTATATCACTTGCCACAAAATATTTTTTTCATTTTAATACCACATTCCATATATCATCTTTAACAACATATTGGAATTCACTTAATTCATTTGAATTCATTACTTTTAATAATTCTTCAAAATCATCAACAGTTTTAATTTTAGATATATCTTTATACTCTATCCATTCCATTTTTCCTTCATTAGAAGATTGTAATTCTCCTTCAAATTCATTTGTCTTATATAAGAAAACAACGTATCTACCATATTTAATTGGAAATTGTTTAACACCTACCAAAACAGGATTTTTAATGTCTAAACCTGTTTCTTCTTTTATTTCTCTTATAACAGCATCAACAAATGATTCATCTTTTACAACATGACCACCAGGAAGTGTATAACCATTCCAGTCTTTTTTTATTCTATTTTGAAGTAATATTTTATTACCATCTTCAACTAAACATAAAACAGTAAGCTCTACTCTTTCTGTTCTATCTTCTGAAATAACTTTAGCCCCCATATCTTTCGCTAAATTATCAAATAATTCATTTAACTCTAAATCAAATTTTTGAATTAATAATTGAAGCTTATCATAGCTCATATCATTAACTCCTTTTTCTATTTTATTAACTGTAGATTTAGAAGTATAACCTAATTCTTTAGCAAATTCTTCTTGACTCATCCCTTGTTCTAATCTAATTTCTTTAATTTTTTCTCCAAGCTTATTACTCATTTTTACTCTCAATCACTTTCACATTATTTTTATTAAATAATTCTTTTTCTCTATTTGCTTCTTTATTCAATACTATTAATCTTTCTTTTTGAACAATACCATCTTTTATTAATAATGAATTATGATATTCAAGATTAGAAAGAATTGCTAATTCTATAGTTGAAGCATAATCTCTAATATTTCCTTTCTTATCAGGATTGTTATCCTTCCATTCTTTTGCTCTCATACCAAAAAGTGCAACATTTAGCATATCTGCTTCACTTGCATATATAAAGGATTTTTGAGCATCTGTTAATTCAATTGGGATTAAATATGTTTTGATTGCGTCCGTATGAATTAAATAATTAATTTTTGTTAATAATCTCTTACCTTGCCATTCAAGTTGTTCACTTTCTTCTACTTTTAGTCTTTGAAATTCTTTAATTATGTACAATTTAACTTCTGCTGAAATCCAGCTAGCAAATTCTAAAGCAATATCTCTATGAGCAAATGTACCACCATTTTTTCCAGATTTGACTCTAATACCAATAGCATTTGTTAGTTCAATCCATTTTTTTGGTGAAATTGTAAAAGCATTTTCTCCTGGTTTACTTTTAAACCCCTCGAAATCGGTGGGTTTAAAATTGGTATTGTTTATTTGCTCCCATAATTTTAAAAACTCTAATGTATCTACTTTTCGCATCCAATTTGCAATTACCGGATTTGTTTCACCATCAGTTTTAAATCTTGCAATATCAGTTAATGAGACATAATCATCGTCATTTATTCCTGTTATATTAATTATTTTATCTTTAACTACTATATTTTTCATTTTCTTACCCTCTAAGTTTATTATACAATTAAGTAGATTTAAAGTCAACTTTGCCTTTTTAAAAAACTATAGGCCATTATTATAACCTATAGTTTCATATCTGTTATTTGTGAAGCACTCCTAAAGATAATGTGCATACCGTCTCAACGGCTAAACTATGCCTCTTGTCTAATTGCGTATTTTTTCATATAAAACAAATCAACTTATTGATTTCACCATTATATAAAAAAGAGTACCAATATGAAATTATATCTTTGTGGCACTCTCAAGTTTATTTAATTATTTATTTACTTAATTTCCCAATGTCCGCCTTTTTTCGAACCAACATAAAATATTCTATTAGATGCTTTAATACATCTTTCTACTGTTGCTTTTGAAACACCAGTTCTTTCTGCCATAATTATCTTAGTAATTCCGTTATTTTCATTTATCAAATCTATAAGTTTTTCTTCTAAATTTTTGGCATCATTTTTGGCATCATTTTTGGCATCATTTTTGGCATCTGTTGATACTTTCTCTATTTCCAAAGCTAATTTATTATAAGGAATTTTTACAATTAATGTATTATCTAATATATCAAATGCTTCTTTTCCATATGTTCTAACTATATCTTTATTACCCTTACCTGTTTGATCAGTTATATCTAAATTTAGAGCAATTTTAGCTAATTGTAGATTTATTGGCCTACTTACTCCTCTAATAAATTCATCTAATGTATCATTTTTTAGTGCGTATCCGTGGCTTAATACTTCTAGCCTATCATCATACAAATAGATTTGTGGATATTGCCTTTCTGCATAATCATTATGTAAAATGGCATTTTTCCATGCTTCTACAAAGGCAACCTGATTGTATAAATATTCATCTCTTCTAATTCCATTGTCGAAATAAGTCTTAACAATATTTTGTTGTGATTGCATATAATCTTTTACTTCATTAAAAATTTTAAAAATACAACCCTTTCCAAATTCTTTACGCATAACAAGATTACCACCATCACCTTTAAATCTACAAACTTTTATAGATTCATCGAATTGATCTGATAATAAATATGCCATTTCATTATATTTTCCATCTTTATCTAGCAATTTAAATGTTTCTGCAAACGAATCTTTTTCATATGAAATCTGTTTTTCATCTAAATATATTTTTAGCACATTGAACGTCAATTTTTGTGTTTTAGATGTCATTTCTTCTATGGTTGGTTTTACAATATTTAATGTCTTTAAATATCTTGCTTTTATTTCATTAGGCAATAAACTCTTGCATGAAGATCCGTTTCTTACATATACGCCATTTTCACTTAAACCATATTTCTTTATATAATATAAATTTTTATTATCTGGTAACACATCAATAACTACGACTTGTAAACCTTCAATAATCTCTACATGCTGATTAACAAAATCTATACATCTTGGAGAGATTTGATCTGTAATAACATCTGATACTTTTCTTTGAACACCATCTATATCATTTTTAATACCTATTACTTTCTTATCTTTTGTAATACCAATTACAATAGTTCCTCCATTTGCATTTAAAAATGAAACTATTTCTTTAGGAAGGGTATCAGTATATTTTTCTTTTAATTCAATTTTATCTGTTTCTTCATAATTAAACATAAGTATCAAACGCCTTTCAAAAACTATTTTTAGTATAGCATAATTGCTTTATTTTTTCGATATTTATTTTCCATTTTTATATTATATTAAAATGTTTTAATGCATCTATAATTGCATCTGCTTTTTCTTTAGGGCAATTAACATGTTTTGCATCATCAATTAATCTTGTTGCTTGCATATCAACACCATATTTTCTTTTTATTTCAGCTATGTATGCCGAATGAATGTTATAACCATATTTTTCTTTAATGTAATCCTTAATTTGTTTATATGTAGCAAACTTTCTACTATAATGCTCAGGCTTTTTACGTGCCACTTTTGGTTCATCGGTAATATCCTTTTTAGGTCTTCCAACCTTATTTTTAGATTCAGTTTTAATAGAGCATTTTCTATTTCTAGGTAGATGCTTATCATAAATTGTTAATTTTGTGGCTTCATTTGAATCTATATTAATAGTATATTCAATACCTGTATCTTCAGTTTTACCTAGAAGCATTGCTTCTAATTCGGTAGTATCCTTCGGAGACTTTAGTCTACAATTTATTTTAGATAAATATCCATTTTCATCAAATGTTATGCTATGAATTATAAAGGATAAGAATGTCCTTATTTCTTCAGAAGTCATTTCTTCTATTAGTTCATCAAACATCGATAAGAATTCTAATATTTTTTCAGAATTTGAATTTTTATTTAATAATCCTTTTATAACTAATTTTGTATCTGCTATTTGCTCTTCTATTTCAACAATTACATCATACATTTCATTTAATCGTTTATTTAAATCATTAATCTTACGTTCATAATACTGAGTTTCTAATGGCATATTGTCTATTTGATATTCAATATTTTTCTTTTTTTCCAGAACCTGAGCATATCTTTTTTCAAGAATATCTAATTGCTTATCATATTTTGAAGTATCTACTATTATTTTATTTCTATTATTAATCTCATTGGCTAATGCACCATTAGCTATATATTCCCTTAATTTTGAAATTACAATTGTATCAGCTGCTTCTTGATCTAACCTATATTTACTATCACATCTAACAATTTCAGCATGTGAATTAGAGCATTTATAAAATGAATTAGTAATTTGTGTTCCATCTAACAATGTATACTTATTTTTAGATGCAAACATAGTTCCACCACATTTAGGGCATCTAAGAAAGCCGGATAATAAATATGTTCTTTTAAATGGTTGAGCTGAATGACTTTTCGCATATTTTTTCATTTTCAGATTTGCCTTATCCCATAATTCTTTGCTTATTATAGCTTCATGCTTACCATCACCTAAAATATAGTCATCTGTTTCCACTCTATGATATTGATTCCTAGTACCTTTGATTTTTTCCCTTTTTCTTCTACCAAATGCAATACATCCAGTATATATGGGATTACATAAAATTGTTTTGATAGTTGATTTACACCATAATGATGTATTAACTATATTTGTTGCTCTAGTTATTCCTTCAATATTTAGTTGTCTAGCTATTCTTGTCATTGGCATATCTTTTTCTACAAAATCTTCAAATATACGTTTGACAACAATAGCTTCATTTTCAACCATTTTAATATTCCCATTTTCTAATATATAACCATATGGAGCAAAGCCACCATTCCATCCACCTTGTCGAGCTTTTTCTTTTCTACCATTCATTGTTTGTTCCAATATATTTTCTCTTTCGATTTCAGAAACTGCTGATAATACTGATATTAATAACTTACCAGATGTTTGACTTGAATCAATTCCTTCTTCAGTTGCAATCAAATTAATATCATATGATTGAATAAACTCAAGCGAATTTAATATGTCAGCCGCATTTCTACCAAATCTTGATAATTTATATACTAATATATAATCTATTGCTAGTCCATTACTTATATCGTTTAATAATTGTTTAAAGGCAGGACGACCTTCGATAGATTTACCAGATTTTCCTGCATCTTCATATATTTCCTTTAATATCATGCCTTCGCGTTCTGCATACTTTTTTAGCGTATTACGTTGTGCATCTAGTGAAAAGCCATCAACTTGGTTTTCAGTTGATACACGTATATAAATAACGCATTTTTTACCTTCTCTAAACATCTCAATCATCCTCCTTTACTTTCTTTTTTTCTTTTCTAATACTATTTCACCGTATTTTTGGTACATTAATGTCATAAAATCTAAGAATTTATCCAATAACGAATGTTCTAAATTTTTATCACGATTCATATTCCTCCTTCCTCATCAATATTTAATAAGCTTATGGTTTGTTTACTTATTAATCATCATTTAATATTTTTCTTGATCTTATATAATCATCTATTAATATTTGAACATAATCATTTGGATGCTTATGTGTTAATCCAAATTCACAATTTAAAATTACCTGTGAAAAAGCATAAGCATCTATTTCTATTTCTTGTGTTACATCTAATCTGTTATAATGTTTAAATTCTTCCTTCCATCTTCTAGCTTTAGGTGTATCATTATTTGCAATATAGATTCGTTGCCAGTGATGTTCTAATTCATGGAAGCATGAATCTAATAATTCTACATAATCATCCATATATTTATTATTAAGGATGATAGCTTGTAGTTTAAAATCATATCTTGATACATCTCCTTCTAGTTTTTCAAATACTACAGGGATTGATTCAATACCTAAGTATTCCTTACATACTAAATCTACTGCTTGTTGGAGAGGTTTTAGAACTTCTAGTTCATTCCATTTATCTTCTCCAAAGTTATTTATAAATTCTTGTTTTAATTTGTTCATATAAGCCTCCAAAGTTGTGTATAAACAACTATATATAGATATTATATTCGGTTATAAACAACTTGTCAACGTTTAAAGTTGTTTCTGCACAATTTTTCTATACTTTTTTGTATAAAATTTGTATAATAAAGTTGTTTGGAGGCGATATAATGACAGATAAAGAAATTGAATTTATGTCTAGAGTATCTGCTATTATGATTGAGCAAATGCAAAAGCTTAATTATTCCAATGTTGATGTTGCCAATATGATAGGTGTTAATAAATCAACCGTTGGTGATTGGATTCATAAATCAACCATGATTAAAAGTAATCTAATTAAGCCTTTATGCAATACTTTACAAATAACTCCTGATTATTTATTAGGTTTTACTGATGATAAGAAATCTACAGTTAGCTTACAGCTATTAGATGCAATTATGAAACATCCTGAAGATTATAATTCACTTAGTAAAATTCTTGATATTAACATTTCAGATTTATTGAAGGATTTAAAATAATCCTTCTTTTTTATTCACCACGATGATGAGTCGCCGCTCTTGATATACAATTCTGAGCATATTTCAATTCACTATAATAAAATGTTGGTCTTAATGAATACTCACTTCTAGAATTAAAATATCTATATGTTGAACAATAAAGCTTTTCTTTAGCTCTAGTTGCTGCAACATAATTAATTCTTCTTTCTTCTTCATTAAAATCTACTATTCCATATTTATTGACCATACATGGAGCAAATACTACTTTTGCTTCTAGGCCTTTAGCCTGATGTACAGTCATTATTCTTACTGCACCTTCAGAATCATTTGTTACTGTTTTAGTAAACACAACATCAGTTAAAAATTCTTTGGTAGCATCCATATAATTAGTACCTTTTATTTGCTTTAATAAATCTCTAAATGTTACTATATTTTGTTGTGCCTTTTCAGTATTAAAATTTCTATATTCATCTAAATGAGTTACATTTAATAAATAATCGAAAAATTCTTCAGGTTTCATTATTTTTATTTTTGAAGATAAATCTTCAATTAAACTAGCAAATTCATTTGTTTTAGCATTATTAATCATTTTAGATGCTTCTAAAAATGATATGCTTTTTAGATTTGCTAATTCCATTACTTTCTTCATTTGAATACCTTTAGCAGGTCTAGTTGCTATATATTCAAATGCTAAGTCATCATCATGATTTAATATTAAATTATAATGATTATATATAGTTCTTATTTCTTCCCTATCAAAGAAAGATATTACATCTTTTGATAAAGGGATTTTTCTTTGTTTAAATGCTATTTCAATTGGATCAGAATCACAATTTTCTCTAGTTAAAATTAATATATCTTTATATTCCTTTCCGGCTTTATGAAGGTTTTCAACTCTTTTAGCAATTGCATATGCTTCATCTTCTGGCGTCATAAATTCATCAAATTCAACTTTATTAACTGCAGGTAGTGTGGCTTTTAAATCAATTTCTACTCTATCTGAATTCTTACCAATCATATAGCTTGATACATCTACGATATTCTTATCGCTTCTATAATTTTCACCAAGGTCAATCCTTGTAGCTCCATATATTTCCATAAATTCTTTTATTAATTTCATGTTAGAGCCTCTCCAACCGTAAATACTTTGGTCAGGATCACCTACCATAAATAGGTTATGCTTAGCTGATTCTAATATCATTAACATTTTAAATTGAATGTTATTAATATCTTGGCATTCATCTACCATAATGAAGTCATAAGCGTTTGCCATAGCTACTGCTAAGTCTTCATTTGCTTCAAATTCCTCAACTAATTTATGAACCATAGAATCGAAATCCATATATAGATTATCTCTCATATATTTTTCATATTGGAAATATAGGTCAGCCACTTGCAATCTTTCTATTTCAGTTAAGAATACTTTAAATTGGTTTCTAACACCTGAGAATGCTCTTACTACTTGGTTATCTTTTAATTGATATCCATTTTCTTTAATTAATTTAGCAACAACCTTCTTTTGTTCATCAGGCATTAAAGGTCTTAACTTCTTAGCATCTTTTTCGTTATATAATTGTTTTAAAAATGAATAAGCAAAGCTATGAAATGTAGATACTGAAACTTTAGGCATATAGCCTAAGGCTTTCTTTAATCTATTTCTTATTTCATCACATGCTTTATTTGTAAATGTATAAATTATAATTTTATCTTCAGGAACACCAGCTTTAATTAATCTTAATGTTCTTTCAATTAATACTGCTGTTTTACCAGAACCAGGTCCTGCAATAACTTGGCATCTACCTAAATTAAAATTAATAGCTTGTAATTGATTCTTATTAAATTCCACGGATAAATACCTCCTTTTCTACTAAAGGGGCAATTATACCCATGATTATGCTTGTTGTTATTGGTTTTATACCAGTAAGTAAATCTTTCTCTTTTATAATAGCTTGAATAAGATTATTAATATTAAGTTTATAGTTTGCGTAATAAATAGCTTTATCAATGTTTTGGGTTAAATATGTTTCAACATGATATCTTAATTCGGGGTATAAATAAGTATCATATTTATCTGCTACATTTCTTGCGTATATTAAATCTTTCTCGTCCATTAGAAATACATCTTCCTATCTTCAAGTTCAAAATCTAATACCGATTCAATTTCTGATAATTTCTTATCATCAATAGGCTCAATACCCATATCAATAAGATAATCATTAACTATTTTTAATTGTTGTTTTGAATGTAGCTTTGAAAAATATTCTTTAAAAACCTCTAATAGATATGTTGTAAACATATAGGGGTTACATTTAGCCTTTAAAAACTGTACTAAAAAATAATTAGGCATTGTTCTTTTAACTGATAACATTTTAGATTTCCATCTATTTTCTCTATTAATTTCAGGTACAACCTTCCATTTTTCAGCTGTATTTAGAAATTCTTTCCATAATGGATCAGTTTCAACATCACATTGATGAGCTATATCATAATTATTATCTTTTTTAATATCCAACATCCCAAGTAACAATGAACTAACAAAGAAAAGGAATCCTCGGATGCCATCACTTTGACTTATATTATTACTTCTATCACCATTAACTCGGAACGATTCTAATAAATCTGTTGCGACCTTAGCAGCTTTTTCATGAAAGAATCGCATTTCATATCTTACCCAATATTTTTGATTTACTTCTTTTTTCTTTTTTAGTTGCTCCTTTAATTTATCATATATCATTAACTGACAACTTGAAGTTCTACTTCCCATTTCTATTGAGAAGCCTTCCTCTTCACATCCATGAATTTTATGATATTTGTGTTTGAAGCAGGAGGTAAATTGTTTCTTATTTAATTTATTTAATAACCAGGGAATAGTTACTTCTTTACCATCATAATCATCAATTGATGTATCTATTCTAGATGGTCTCATTCCCAAATCTAATAATGTGTATTCAAGGAAATCTCCCCATGTTTTATCTGGATTTCTTGCCTCAAATTCTCTACAGCCTTTACCTTTCATATGTAAGGAGCAGGTTGGTAGTCCATCTCTTGATTTAGGTCCTATCATACCAATTTCAATTTCAGAGCCTAGCTCAAACATATATTTATATTTATTTTTCATTATTTGGCGCTCAACTATTTCAGATTTAGATACTCCTAAAATTTAGCTATTTCTTCAACTTTTTCTCTTACTACTATTTCTTCATCATCAGCTTCAGTTACTAAAAGTCCCATTGAACCTCGGTAATAGTCGATGATAACATGTTTACCCGTTTTAGAAGGTGGCACTTCATTAATTTTATTTTCTTCCATTTATATCCTCTTTCTGCCTAAATTACTGTTTTACTGTGATACAACGGGGCTATTAGGCATTGCCCCTATTGGCATCTTCGTTTATCCAATACAATCTCCTTTAGCAACCAAGACCGGAAAAGCGACTTTTCCTTTGCCTTTGGTTGCTATAAAGGAAGATGATTTGTATTTGGAAATAAACTAGGATGATGCATCCTAAATAATGGGTTCCTCAAATTCAATTTTCTCCTTTGTTTCTTCACTATATTCTGCATTTAGTTCCATAAATTTATCCAACATTGTAATTTCAGTTGGTTCTAAGAAACATGAAATTATTACATATTCATCTAAGAATACTTTTAATAATTTATATGGTCCATAATTATTTTCGCCCTTATAAAGCCTTGCTTGAACTTTACTAAAGCTAATACTAGCAATTCCTTCTTTTTCTTTTAGGTTTTCATATTTCATTGCTAGATATTGAAAGCTTTCAAAATCAACATTTTTATAAGGCTTTAATTTAACTTCAACCATTTTATCTGAGCCTTTCTTTTTAGCAGATACTTTAATTGTAGTTTTTACTGAACCATATCCATTTTTATTTTCTGAATATATCATAGAAACAGAAACATAAATCTTATTATTCACTTTATTTCACCTCCTTTCGATATAACAAAAAATGCGTTATAAACTTTTTTAGTCTACAACGAATAAATTTATCACACTTAAAAATGAAGCCACTCATGGCACCATTTAGTGTGTTAAATTATTAATTGTTATATTTGATGTCTAATCATTCATCTATAAGACGCATCCGATAAAAGAATCACTACACATCAAACATAGAAATTAACAACGTTGTAGATTATACTGACTAGATATTCTAGCCAGTATATCACAAACATATTTTATAATTCTATTAATTTACCATCTTTAGTTGCATTACCTGCTCTATCATAAGCATATTTAAATGCTTCAAGTGCAGCTTCATTTCTAGCTTCCGCTTTTGTTTTTCTATAAGAAACAAATACAGAACCATCACCTAGTGTAACCCTACCACGCCATACTCCTCGATCATAATCAAATTTTTCATCTTGTTCTGGCTTAACTTTGATTATACTTAATTGAAATAATTGAATTAATTTTTGAACTGCATTAGCTTCAGTTACAACAGTAGGATCAATTCTCTTTTTTTGAGCTAATATCTCATTATCATCAAGATACTTAAGAGCATAATCTGATACACTAATATTTTTAGCTGAGCTATTAGATTTTGGATTGAAATTAAGAGCAAAACTCTTATTTCCATCTTCTACCTCAAGTGTAAAATTACCATCATCATCCATGTTAATGTTCTTTATAAATGTTTCACCCAAATCGTCACTTAACTCATTTTCTTTTTTGAACATTTCCCTTAATTCAGATATATCTTTTTTATTGAAACATACATCATCAAAAGATAAACCTAATTTATCATAAACAATTTTAGTGATTAATTCTAAATTATTACCTGAATCAAACCAAATTGCGCCTAAAATAGCTTCAAATAAATCCTCTTTTGCACCTTTATTGTTTCCAACATTTTGTTTTTGGTCACCCTTACTTAATAATAAATATTTATTTAATCTAAGTTGAGTCATTCTTATAGAGAGCATATTTTTATCAGTCCAAAATGACACAAATGTTGACATTTCATCTTCTGTTCTAGAAATAACATTACCCTCTTTATCAACCTTGGCTTGATTCTTAGCTAATTCAGAAACAACAACATAATTTAATACTGAATCACCATAGAATTCTAGTTGTTCGTTACTTAAGCCTTTACCACCATGCATTCTTTCTTCTTCAGCATATGAACTTCTAGTAAATGCTTGAGTTAATAATTCCTTACTTTTAAAAGTATACCCTAGTGTTTGTTCAATTTCTTTAATTGCTTCTTTTGTTAACATATTTTTATCCTCGCCTTCTGTCAACAAGGAAAAATAAAAGCCTGTCGTCAAAAGATACTACAATTATAGTAGTTTCCTCCTTTTTTTACAGGCTTCAAATAATATTAAATATCAATGTTCCAACGATTAAACTAAGAACGCATTCTTTTGTATAATCATCTTTAATTCACAAAAATATTAATTTAACCTCGCTTGACATTATTTATTCTAGACTATTTTTAGCAATAACGCAAGTGGTTTTTATAAAATTTTTTCAACCACTTGCAGTTATTACTATGTAATAAGATTATTTATTTTTATTTCTAATTTTTTCTAAATTTCTCTCTAAATTAATCTTCATCAGCTTTTGATCACATGAATGAATTATTTCATCAAACAACTTTACTTCTTCATCAAATGATTTCCATTTTCTATCAGCATATCCAAAAGAGGAAATATCAATATTAAGTTTTTTACATACTTTATCATAAAATGAAATAATTTCATCCAATATAAATTGTGATTGACCAAAGATACTATATATATCATTAGGATTCATTTTATCTGTAAAATGGCAAATCTGTAAATTACGGATTTTATTTATACCGTAATATTTACTAATTCTAGACTTAATTGCTTTATATTCATCAACTAAATTTGCTTCCTTATTAAGAAATTCAAATGAGTACTTCCCACTAGTAAAAAATCCATTAATAGTGGTTATAAAATCTATTGTATATGTATTAATTAATCCAGTTCTTATATCGGGTAACTCATAATCAAAATATATATTTCTCATTATAGAATATACCGGATAATAAGTGGTTTTTAAGCGCATTAATTTTATATAAATAATGCGCATTACATCTTTCTTGTCAACACTGAATGTGTCAAAATAAATTGTACCAATTAAGTCAAGATAAAATGTACCACATGATATAATCACTACTTGAGGTGAATGTAGTGATTCTAACAGAACTTGACAATGAACTTGGAGGATTAATTTTGAAACATAAAGAAATAAATAAGAGTGCTTTAGCTTTAAAGTATGGTGTTGATAGACATACTATAGATAGACATATTAAAGCTATTGAAACACCAACAGAAAGAAAACTTAGAGAATGTGGTTTATTAAAATACTATGAAATAATAGAAAACCAGTTAAAGGTAGATCCTTCTATTAAAGGAACCTATATGTATTTGTTAAACATTTCATCATATGATGAAATCGGTTCATATTCTAATTTTAAGCAATACGTTGAAAAGCATTTTTCAAATATCAGAAAAGAATCAAAAGAAAAAATAGCTAAATATAGATTTGAAACGCCTGCAGGAGATCAATTACAATTTGATTGGATTGAAGGTTTAAAACTACATTTAGCTGATGGAACACTTATTCAATTTAGTCTATGGAGTGCAACATTAGGATATTCAAGAAGGCATATCTTCAAAGTTGTTTTATCACTTACAGAAGCAACGTTTAGAAAATGTTTAATTGAAACATTTATAATAATTGGCGGTACAGTTAATAGAGTATTAACTGATAATATGAGTGCAATAGTTAACGTAAATGGCAATAAGAAAACAATACATCCAACTGTAATACAGTTTATGAAAGATTTAGGAGTTAAACTTGAATTATGTAAGGTAAGACACCCTTATACTAAAGGCAAGGTTGAAGTATCTAATAAATATCAAAATTGGCTTAACGCATATGATTATAAGTTTAATAATACTGATGATTTATTCAAAGGTGTTGAAGAAATCTTAAATCAGTCTAATTATCAAAAGAATAGTGAAACTAAGCTAGCTCCAATGGTTTTATTTGAATTAGAAAAGAAACAATTGAATCCACTACCAAATAGAGATATTTTAATTAAATATCATAGTGATTTTATTGATGTAAAGGTGAATAACGCATGTTTAGTTCAATATGGTGGAGCAAAATATGGAATGCCTAAAGAATATATAAATTCAACAGTATTATTAGATAATTCAAATAATGTATTAACATTCTATGACAAGAAATTAAATAAATTAGCTAATTATCCAATCTATAATAGTGGTATTCATTATAGTGAAGGATTATATAGTATTTGTTCATTTAAAGGTGAATCTGAAGATGAATTTAAAAAGAGAATAGCAAATAATCTATCACTATTATCTGGCGTAGGAAATATAAAGACAGGAGATATAGTGAATGGATAATTATAATTTATTAATTGAAAAATTAAATAGTATATCTTTAGATGGCTTTTCAGCTATCTTGCCAAATATTATCGAACAAATAAATAATAAAGATATTAACTTCTATGAAGCTTTAAATATAATGGTTGATAATCAAATAAAAGTTAAAAAGGATAAAGTTTACGCAGCAGGTATTAAGGTATCACACTTTCCTTTTATTAAGACATTAAATGATTGATTATTACGCGATGTGAGTGCACACGATACGCTCTTTGAGAGCCACCGATACGCACGAATAGAGCCACCTGTTCACAGGAATAGAGCCACTTAATTAAATATATTAGCTTTCTGTAGTAAAATATAGTGAGGTATA
>JAFRXJ010000004.1 GCA_017441525.1 Acholeplasmatales bacterium
AAGAGTCAAAGCTCTAAATGGTTTTAACGAGATCACATATGTGTCTCAATGATTAAATAACTTTCCATCACTACTATTATACATTAATATTAGAAATAAAAAAACTAAGAGATTAACTCCTAGTTTTAGTATACGAAAAAGAGGATGCACCTCTTTTTCTTAGAAACCTACGTGGAAAACACCAAGGATTGCTAAAATTGCAAATACTATGAATAATACTTCAAATACAATCTTAACAGTCTTATTCCATTTTGTTGAGCTAATCCAAATAAATCCAGCGATTACAGCACATACAAATAATGCAATATCAACAACAAATTTAACCTTTTCTGTAATATCAGTTGGACATTTTGCTAAACCTAATACCCAAACTGTACCACCAAGTAATACTGCTAAGAATGCTAATAATCCTATTAACCAGAATAAAGTATCTCCCTTTTTCATACTCTTACCTCCAAAATACCCTTTTATTATATCACAAATATATTTAATTTAAATATATTTTATCGTTTTCTTAATACTCTCATTTTAGCACTATGTGCTCTATTATTTTCATTTAATTCATCTTCATTTGATGTAATAGGATGTCTTGTTATTAATTCAAATGGAGCTTCTTCTTTAATAATTATAGGTAAACCTTCAGGAATATCTAGAGTAGATCTTTCCCTAAATACTGTTTTACAGATTCTATCTTCTAATGAATGGAATGTAATTACTACAGCGTATCCATCAGAATTTAACATATCTAGGGCATCATTAATAGATACCTCAAATACTCTTAATTCATCATTTACAGCTATTCTTAATGCTTGGAATGTTTGTTTAGCTGGATGACCTTTTTTATTTAAAACTTTTTGAGGTAGTGCTGATTTAATAACATCTACTAATTCAAATGTTGTCTCAATTGGTTTTTCTTGTCTTTTTTTTTCTATTTGTCTAGCAATTTGTTTGGCAAAGGGTTCTTCACCATATCTAAATAGTATATTTTGAATATCATTAAAAGAATAATTATTAACAATCGTTCTAGCTGTTAACGGACTATCTTGATTCATTCTCATATCTAGTGGGGCATCAAAATTATAACTAAAGCCTCTTTCAGGTATATCTAATTGAAATGATGATACACCTAAATCATATAAAACACCATCTATTTTTTCTACACCAAGCTTATTTAATTCTTCTTTTATATTTTTAAAATTAGATTTAATAAAAGTATAATTACTAGATATTGGATCTAATACCTCTTTAGCTCTTTTAAAGGCATAATCATCTTGGTCAAAACAATATAGGTGACCTGTAGTTAATCTTTTTAAGATTTCTTTAGAATGACCTCCACCACCTAATGTACAATCTACATATATACCATTAGGTTTAATATTTAAATTTTCAATTGCTTCATTTAATAAAACACTTTTATGAATATACATATAGACACTCCTTAATAATATTACTAATTAATTATAATACATTTAAAAATTAAAAGAAATAGAAAATAGGCACCCCAGGTGCCTATTTCTATTTTCGTATTATAGAATTTTACTTTGCTGCTTCTTCAGCTGCTTCTTCCTTCTTTGTAATAACTTGTTTTCCCTTGTAGTAACCACAGTTAGAACATACTCTATGAGCTAATGTTAATTCACCACATGAAGGACAAGTAATCATTCCAGGAACAGATAATGCAAGATGAGATCTTCTCATTCTCTTTTTCATCTTTGATACTCTACGAAAAGGTACTGCCATCTTAGAACACCTCCTACAATAAATCCTTTAATGAGGCAAATGCTGGATTAATGTTTTCTTCTTTTGAATCTTCAACTTCTACCTCGTCACTTTCAAATTCAGCGCTTGTTGTTGTCATTGGTTTGTTAATCAATATGTTCGCAACAATTGCTTCTTTAGTGTCAAGTGTAATACCATCAATAACGAAGGCATCTTCATTTGATTCATCTGAAGAAAAAATTTCTTCTGCATCTACATCAATTAGATAATCAAAATGCATTAATGTAACTGAATCTTCTAAAACCAAGTTTACATTAATATGAAAACTTACTTTATAAGTTTCATCACCTCTATCCTTAATTGTTGATTTAACAACACAAGGACTTACAGAAACTATATCTTCTAAACCATTAAGTTCAGCTGATAAATCTAATGTTTCTTCATAGCTATAAGGCATTTGTAATTTTCTTAATTGAGCTAAAGTAAACCTCATAAAATCACCTCAGCATTTCAATTATATATTTATATAAATATAAAGTCAAGAAATATTTATTTATATTTCAACTATTCAAAATTAAGTTCTAAATCAACTAATCCTTCATAGAAATTATCTTCATGTGTAACTAAAATTACAGAACCCGGAAAGGCATCAATTGCTTCCCATAATTCCGCTTTAGATGCTACATCTAAATGATTAGTTGGTTCGTCAAATATTAATACATTACTCTTCTTCATTGTCATAAGAGCAAGTCTAACCTTTGTTTGTTCTCCTCCGGATAATTGAACCATTGGCTTAATAGCTAAATCACCCTTTATGCCAGCTTGAGCTAAAACACTTCTTAGTTCACCATCAGTCTTTAAATGATAAAAATATCTTAAATAATCAATGGCATTGACATTAGAGGCATAATTTTCTTCTTGGGCAAAATAATTAAGATCTGCAGATGGATTCCAAATATAATCTCCACCAAGCTTTGGTATCAATCCCATAATAGTTTTAATAATTGTAGATTTACCTACTCCATTATGGCCTAATATTGCAACCTTTTGATTTTGCCTTAATAAGAACTCTAAATCAGATAATACAATTTTATCACCATAACCAACTGTTAGATTTTTAAACTTTAAAACTTCTTGTCCTAAAGCTTTAGAGAATGGGAATTTTAAATGCATTGGCTCATGGTTTTTAGGCTTTTCCATAACTTGGATTTTTTCTAGCATCTTTCTTCTTGATTGAGCACGCTTAGTAGTTGTCGCACGAACGATGTTTTTCTTAATAAATTCTTCTGTTTTCTTAATAAAAGCTTGTTGATTAAGGTACGCCTTCTTATAGTTATCTTCTCTTATTTCTCTTTCAACTAAAAATCTATCATATGGCATATTATATCTAGTTAATGTCTTATTACTTAAATTATATACAACATCGCCTATTTCTCTTAAGAATGCTTCGTCGTGGCTTATTACTACAAATTGTTTTTTAAATGATTTTAAATATGAAGCAAGCCAAATAATATGAGCTTCATCTAAGAAATTTGTAGGCTCATCCATCAACAATACATCAGGTGCTTCAAGTAATAATTTAGCTAAATATACTTTAGCTCTTTGACCACCAGATAAGCTAGATAATTTAGTATCTAGGCCATATTCAGAAATACCTAAGCCATTTATCATATTTCCCATTGTAGAATTAATTGCGTAAAAGTTTTTCTTTTCTAGTTCTTCTTGAATTGAATTAGCATAATCCAGATATTTATCATATTCATATTCTTTACATGTAGCTAGTTTTTCATAATATGAATTCATTAATGCTTCTTTTTCATATAAAGGCTTAAAAACATCAATAATATAATCATTAATTGATATATCAGTTTTAACCTTTAAATGCTGATCTAGATAAGCATATGATACATTATTTTCCCAATTAATAGTTCCGGCATCTGGGATTAAGTTCTTGGCAATTAGGTTCATAAAGGTAGATTTCCCAGCACCATTATCACCAACAATGACTATATGATCACCTTTTAAAATTCTAAATGAAACACTATTAAATAAATCTTCATTTGCATATTTAAATTTTAGTCCTTCTACCTCTAAAATTGCCATATTATCCTCTAATTTAAATAAGCCTAGACAAATCTAGGCTTAATATTTTTACTTCATTTCTTTTTCAGCTTTAGAAATCATATCAATGAATTCTTCAACTGATACAGTTACTTGTTGTTGTTCACCATATTTTCTATAAGTTACAGTGCCATTCTTTACTTCGTTATCACCAATAACTAATTGATATGGAATCTTCTTCATTTGAGCTTCACGAATCTTATATCCTAATTTTTCATCTCTATAATCTACTTCAGCTCTAATCTTTGCCTTTTTAAACTTTGCAAATAAATTATCAGTATAATCCTTATGGAATTCAAGATTAACTGGAATTAATTTAACTTGTACTGGAGCTAGCCATACTGGGAAGATACCCTTAGTTTCTTCTAGTAAGAAGGCAACGAATCTATCCATTGAACCTAAGATTGCTCTATGAATAACAACTGGTCTTGCCTTTTGGCCCTTTTCATCAATATATTCAAGTTCAAATCTTTCAGGTAATTGATAATCTAATTGAATTGTTGATAATGTAACATCATGACCAATTGCTGATCTTACTTGAACATCTAGCTTAGGTCCATAGAATGCTGCTTCACCAATTGCTTCATAATAATCTACACCAAGTTCATTTAATACTTGTCTTAATTCACTTTCAGATCTTTCCCATAATTCATCATTACCAAAATACTTTTCAACATCTTGTGGATCTCTTAATGATAATCTGAATTTGTAATTTTTAAATCCAAAATCATTATATACATCTAATATTAATTTAGTTACTTCCTTAAATACGTCACCAATTTGAGATGGTGTACAGAAAATATGAGAATCATTTTGATAGAAAGCTCTTGTTCTTTCAATACCAGTTAAAGCTCCTGAAGCTTCAAATCTGAAGTCAGCAGCGATTTCAGCTATACGTAAAGGTAATTCTCTATATGAGTGAAGTGTTGATCTATACATAACCATATGATGTGGACAGTTCATAGGTCTTAATACATATGATTCCTCATCAACATCCATCTTAGGGAACATATCATCTTTATAATGAGCCCAGTGACCTGACGTCTTATATAATTCAACATTACCAAGACATGGTGTCATAACATGCTTATAACCAAGCTCATATTCTTTATCCATAATATAATCTTGAAGCTTTCTTCTTACAATAAATCCGTTAGGTAACCACATTGGAAGTCCTCTACCTACTAATTCATCAAACATAAAGATTCCAAGCTCTTTACCTAATTTTCTATGATCTCTAGCTTTTCTTTCTTCTAATACAGCTAAATGATTCTTTAATTCTTCTTCAGTTGCCCAACAAGTTCCATAAATTCTTGTTAAAACCTCGTTTTTAGAATCGCCTCTCCAATATGCGCCTGCACATGATAAAAGCTTAAAATTCTTAATTAAACCAGTAGACATAACGTGTGGTCCTCTACAAACATCAGCATAATCATTTTGTTCATAGATTCCAACCATATCATCATTAATTGCGTCAATTAATTCACATTTGAATTTATCATCTTTAAACTTATTTTTAGCATCAGCCTTTGATAACATATAATGATTGATTGCGATATTTTCTTTTACAATCTTTTTCATCTCAGCTTCAATCTTAGGTAAATCCTCATTTGTGATTGCTGTTGGAATAGAAAAATCATAATAGAATCCTTCTTCAATTGCAGGACCTACACCCATTCTAGTACCTGGATATAATCTGCATACAGCTTGAGCCATTAAGTGGGCACATGAGTGATTTAAAACCTCAAATGCTTCAGAATCAGAATACATAACTAATTCTAATTTCGCTGATTCATTAATTGGTGTCTTTAAATCAACTAATTTACCATTAAGCTTTGCAACACAGCACTTTTTAGCAAGTGATGGGGATAATTCTTTTGCTACTTCAATAATTAGCTTTCCTTCTTCAACATCAAGCTTTGAACCATCTTTTAATTCAACTTTTAACATATAATTTCCTCCATAAAAAAAAGTCCTTAAGTTATAAAACCTAAGGACGATATAAACCGTGGTACCACCTTTATTCTAGAAAAATCTAGCACTCATTAATACTTTAACGCAGTAATACGTGGCAGCATTTCCTCTGCCAATCTAGTAAGGTAGTAATAATAATTATAATTGAATATTTTCACCAACCATATTCTCTCTAAAAATTAAAAAATTATTATCTTGTCCTTCATTATCGACTCTAAAATTATAACTCATGTTATAATTAATTTCAATAATTTTAACGATTATATTTATTTGAATCGTTCATATCTACTAAAGACATTAATGAATTCAATCTAGATAATATTCTATCAGCCTTTAATGCACCCTCACTTGACTTATCGATCGCAAGGTGAGTTTTTATTTCGGCTGGCTTTAAATTAGTAGAAATAAACACTGGTTTATTTTCTAAAACGCGATAATTAATAACAGGTCCTAAGACATCATCTCTAACCCATGGTGTCATATTTTCACTACCAAAATCATCTAGCATTAATACTGGTATTGATTTTAGCATATTAATTAATGACTCATATCTATTATTATCAGATAATGAATTCTTTAAATCAGTTACTAAATCAGGAAAATAAATTAATAATGATTCAATATTATTTCTAGCTAATTCATTAGCTATGCAAGCTAATGTATAAGTCTTTCCAATAGAAAATGAACCCCATAGTAATAATCCTTTACTATATTCATTATTACGCATAGCACTAATAAATTCATTTATCTTTTGGAATACCTTCTTTCTACTTTCAGAATTGACATCATAATCTTCAATTCTTGCTTCTAATATCTTAGTAGGAAGGTATAATGTTTTTATTAAATTCTTGTTCTTATTTTGTTTTTGTTTTTCAAGCATATATTTGCATGGGGCAAATTTAAAGCTTGAATCTTCATATACTAGCCTATAGCCATTATTTTCATTTTGGCAACATTCAAGACCTTTACATTTTAGACATTTATTATTAGATTCTAATAATAATGAAAAATCTATAACATTAGATTCATTAACATCATAGTCCTTGAATTCCTTTTGAATTAGAGCTACAAAGCTATTAATTTCATTTTTATCTACCTTGGCATTGAAATCTAGCTTTTTCATTATAATACCTCAAAGCCAGCATTATCATCTACTGTATTTTTATTATCTTCATCAGTAGATACTTTAGCTGTTGTTACATATTTTATTGCATCCTTAGTAGAGAAAATATTATCCTTAATCCAAGATTCAGATACCTTCTTAAAATAATTTAATTTAGGTAATTCTCCACTCTTATCCTTAACTACCTTTAATATCATACAATTTAAGACACCACGAGGTAGTGAAATGTTTTGATAAATATCTAAAACTGTATCAAGATATGATGTTGGATAATTAGGCATAATTGATTCTAAGAATTCTTCAGGAGATGCTGTATCTAATAATTCAATTAAATCAGCATTTACACTATTATTTTCATCACCCTTAAATGCTAGCTTAGGGCCCTTCATATTTCTTTTATAATTAAATAGGATATTAGCCTTCTTCTTTAATAATCTATAATCGAATAATTCACTCTTATTAATAGAATCATTATATAAGCTAATCATTTCAGATTCATCAAAGCCATAAACAAAGGCAATATCATTTATTTGTCTTATAAAGTTCTTAGTAACACCAGTTTCCAAGAAATCTTGATTTATTCCTTTTAGAAAAAAAGTAAAATCAAAGCTTGCGTCTTTGATTTTAATACCCACATTAGGCTTTTTGCCTAATATATATTGGAATTTTTCAAATGTTTCATCACCAGATACATTTGATTCATAAACCTCATCAAAAGATTTTGTTATGTCCTCATAACTAGATTTTTCAATCTTTTCAATCTTGAAATGATTACAGATAAGATCAAATGTTTCTTTTCTAATTTTTGAAAACAAATACAATCCTAATGTAACATCCTTAATAAAATTTTTAGCAGTTAATGGAGGGCAAATAACATATATGTAGTTATTATTCTCTTTTTTATAATATGTGATTAATAATCCAATACCCTCAAGCTTTAATCTAGCATCCATAAACTTCTTTTCAGATAATGAATATATTTCAAAGAAATCTTCATGCATCATCTCTACGCTTTTTAAATTATTGCGCTCCAAAAAAGAGTGGAATGCCATATATAGCATTAAAGCATCACTGCCAATTAGTGGTGTATACAAAAGGGAAATGACAGATACATCATCATTAGACAGTGTAAATCCTGAATAGATATTGAATTTTGATTTTCTGTCTAATGTTTTCATGGCTAATTATTTATGTAATGATACTCCTTTGAATTCATATTGAGATTCAATTTTAGCAAGTACTCTTTCAATAAACTTTTCAGCCTTACCCTTAGAACCAACCATAAAATCAGAATTGATATAGAAATCAATTGAGGTTTCCTTTGGATCTTGCATTATGATTTTAGCAATAACTTCCATGTGAGGAATTTCAGAATAGATTTCTGTGTAATCATCATTTACAGAAACAATATTATGATTTTCTTCCTCGATGAATGCTAAATACACCTTTTTGATTTCATCATAAGATGCCTTGTAATAATGTGTTTGTAAAACTAATTTCTTTTGGTTTTCTCCTGTTTCAATTACTGTCATATGTTTTCGCTCCTTTTAATATTATTTATTACTTCAATCACTTGTTTTTCTGTTTCATCGAAATTCCCTTTACTATCGATTACATAGTCAGCAAGTGATTTTTTTAAATATAAATCCATTTGAGAATGAATTTTCTTTAATGCATAATCTTCATCTATTCCTTCTCTTTCCATAAGTCTTTCAACTTGATATTTTTGAGATAAAAATACACAAATGACTAAATCGCACAATGTATCAAATTTTGCTTCATATAATAAAGGTATTTCAACAAATACTAATCCATCATCATATTTAGCAATCTCTGATAATAATTCTTCTTTTATTATTGGATGAGTTATTGAATCAATTAATAGCTTTGCACTTTCTTTACTAAAAATAAGTTTAGCTAGTTTTTTTCTATCAATATTTCCATCATCTAATAAAAATTCATCACCAAATCTTTCACGAACTACATTGTATATCTTGCCACCGATATTATAATTATTTCTTGTGATTTCATCACAACTAATAATTGGATATCCTAGTTTTTTAATCACTTGGCATACGTTGCTTTTCCCGCTCGCAATACCACCGGTTATTCCTATAACCTTCTTCATAGTGTATCACCTCTGGCAATTATTACAAAAATATGTCGTCCTTCCATTTATTTTAACACGAGTTAATGCATTTTTGCAATGAGGACATATATTTTTTGTATGAACATTTAAAAAATTTTGGTAATTCCCTTCAACACCAAGGCTTGATGTATAGCTTCTAATTGTTGTTCCTTTATTCAAAATAGCCTTATTTAATATTTCCTTTGAATATCTAATAATATTATTAGATTCTTCTAATGTTATTGTATTTCCTGGTCTATTAGGATCTATTTTAGAAGAAAACAATACCTCATCTACATAAATATTTCCCAGACCTGTAATAATAGATTGTTCTAACAAAATAGTTTTAATAGGTATATGTTTTTTTATTATTTTAGAATGAATTAGTTTTTCATTAATATCAGTATCTAATACTGGATCTACACCTAAATCCTTTAATGGATGAGTATTATATAATTCATCATCCTTTTTATAAGACATCTTACCAAATTTTCTTACATCTTGGTATAAAAGTGAATATCCATTATTAAACTTAAATATAACATGGATATGCTTATTATCTAACGAATCATTAGGCAAATAGAAATATTTACCTTCCATTCTTAAATGTGATAATAAATATCCTTCATTTAATTTAAATATTAAATATTTACCTCTTCTTAAAATATCTTCTATTGTTTTACCTTTTACATTATTTAAAAAATAATTAATGTCATCTTCTATAATTCCATTATATCTTATTTCAATATCAGATATTTTAAGTCCTATTAAATCATTTTTTAAAACTCTTCTTACAGTTTCAACCTCAGGTAATTCAGGCATATAATCAACCTCTATTAAAGTGAACTAAATCCTCACTAAATTTATTTTTGTCTCTAAATTCATTAATATCCTTTGGATATCCTAGGGCAATAATAGAGAACGCGAATCTTCCATCATTAATGCCAAGAAGTTCATTAATAATCATAATTCTTTCTTCAATTGGATAAACTCCACACCAGCATGAACCAATACCTTTTTTTGCAGCGGCAATCAAGATATTTTCTGTTGCGGCAGATAAATCTTGTGGTTGGAATTCAGGTCTTGAAATAGTTTTAGGATCTTTTCCAACAACTATGATTACATTATCGCATTCAGCTAATATCATTGTTCCTACCATAATAGTTGATAATTTATTAATTAATTCTTTATCAGTTACTATTACATATTCTCTAGATTTTTGATTTCTAGCTGAAGGGGCAGATTCTGCGTATTTACATAGTTCAACTAATGTATCCTTAGATATCTTTTTAGATAAATCATATTTTCTTATACTTCTACGCTCTAATATTTCATCCATATTAAAACCTCTATATCTTATCAATTATTTTTAATATTCTTTGTCTTTGTTTAGGTGGAACTAAATCAGAATTAAATAATTCAATTAATTCATCTTTATCTCTCCACTTATAATCTATTGTTTCATTCTTTTGTAATTTAACATCATCATCTTTAGCATCTACTATACCTAAGTAAGTAAAATATACTAAATCATTCATTTTAGTTGTTTCTAAATAGAAATAAGAAATAATATCAAGGCCAGTTTCTTCTTTAACCTCTCTTACTAAAGCTTTTTCTATATCCTCACCAAAATCAATTCCGCCTCCAGTTATTTCCCATAACCCTGGTGATGTTACCTTATTAAGATCTCTTCTTGTTGTTAAATATTTATTATTTTTATTATTCCTAATAATAACATCAACTATTCCAGCATATGTATGAGGCTTAATATCTTCTCCTCTTAAATTAGGATATGGAATTCTATTTAAATTCTCATCATATAGCTGTAGTTTTTCTACATGTGACATATAGATATCTTTATTAATATAGAATTTGTTATTATCATTTTTAAAATATCTTTTTAATAATACTTTTTTAGTTTGTTCTAAAACGGGATAGCATGTGATTAAATCACATTTCTTTTCCCAAAGATATTTATATCTTAAATATTCCCTTAATATTTCTGTTTGTAATCCTTTATTTTTAAATTTATTCTCTATATCAAATTCAATTGTTAATTCATTATTATTAGGTATTTCCTTAATAAAACCTACATATTCATTAGAAAATCTATCTAATACTTCAATCAAATCATTGTTGTATTGTAGCTTAATTCTAGGTGAATATACATTTTTAATTAAATCTTTATTTAACTTCATACCAGTTATTACCAAATGAATCATCAACAACTAAAGGAACATTTAATTTATATGCATTTTCCATCTTATTTCTAACGATAGCTTGAATCTTTTCTTCTTCTCCAGCTTCTACTTCAAATACTAATTCATCATGTACCTGAACAATCATCTTGCTCTTTAAATGCTGTCTTTCGATTTCTTTATCTACTTCAATCATCGCAATCTTGATAATATCAGCCGCACTACCTTGGATTGGAGTATTCATCGCAATTCTTTTTCCAAATTCTCTTTGCATATAGATTTTAGAATTAATTTCAGGAACAAATCTAATTCTATTTTCCATAGTTTTAACATATCCATTAATCTTACAATCTTCAACAATCTTTTCCATGAATGTTTTAATTTCAGGATATGCTTCATAATATTTCTTTATAAAATCAGATGCTTCAAAAGGCTTAATACCTAAATCCTGTGATAAGCCATAAGCTGATATACCATATACAATACCAAAATTAACTGCCTTAGCTTTTCTTCTATCTTCAGATGTAATTGTATCCTTTTTAAATACTTCTTTTGCAGTCTTAGTGTGAATATCTTCACCCTCAATAAATGCTTCTTTTAATTTAGATACATCCGCCATATGAGCTAATACTCTTAATTCAATTTGAGAATAATCAGATGAATATAGCTTATTTCCTTCCTTTTCAGGAACAAACATCTTTCTAATCTTATGTCCCTCAGGAGTTCTTATTGGTATATTTTGTAAGTTAGGATCAATACTTGATAGTCTTCCTGTGGCAGTTAATGCCTGTTGGAAAATTGTATGAACCTTTCCATCGGCGTATATTTGATCACTAATACCCATTATATATGTTGAATAAAGCTTTGTTTTGGCTCTATATTCAATTACTAGGTTAACAATAGGGTTCATATCCTTTATTGCGGTTAAAACGTCAATATCAGTCGAATAGCTATTACCTTTAGCTTTTCCAGGATATTCAATACCTAATTCTTCAAATAACACTACTCCTAATTGTTTAGGTGATGAAATATTAAATTCATGACCGCTACATTTATATATTTCTTGTTCTAAATTAGATATTTGAACTTGTAATTCTTCTTTTTGTCTTTCAAGCTCATTAATATCTACTTTCATACCATTAAATTCCATCTTGCCTAAAACAATAGATAGAGGTATTTCAATATTAGTTAATAAATGTAATTGTCCTCTTTCATTTAACTTATTAATAGATACTTCTTTTAATTCAAATAAAGCATTAGTTTTTTTAGCTATATGAGAATATAAAATATTTGGCTCTGGTATTTGTTTTTTAACACCCTTACCATATATTTCTTCATCTAAATATACATCATCATAGTTATAATAAGATGCGATATATTTAAACTCATCTTGGTTAACTGTTGAATTTAAGATATAAGTAGCTAATAATAAATCAAAATCTACACCCTTAAAATCAATACCTATTCTCTTTAATAAGACATAAGCTCTTTTATAATCATAAACAAATTTATTTATATTTTGATCAGATAAATACATCATTAAAGACATATTATTAAACATTAAATCTGGTGGAATGATAAATGTACCTTTACCATTTTTAACACCTACAGCTAGAATAGGACATTTATGATAATTATATTCAAATGTTTCAAATATTAATGCTGAATTAGGAATTAATATATCATCTAGCATTGAAATACTATTAACTACCTTATATAGATTTTCTTCTATTATTACGGGCTTATCTACTTCTATATCCTTTAATAATGATTTAAATTCTAATTCTTTATAGAAAGCAATTAGTTTTTCTTTATCAGGTTCTTTTTTCTCTGTATCAGCTAATTCTAGATTAATAGGGAAATCTCTTAAGATTGTAGCCATCTTTTGACATAATTTTGCTTGTTCAAAATTATCTTGTACATTCTTACCAAGGGCACCCTTTATTTCAAATCTATGTTCAATAATACCATCTAGTGAACCATATTCTTGAAGTAATGATACAGCCTTCTTTTCACCTACTCCAGGTATACCACTTAAATTGTCAGATTTATCACCCATCATAGCCTTTAGGTCAACAAATTGGTTATAGTTGATTTGATATCTTTCATAAAATACCTCAGGTGTATAATCTTCAAGCTCTGTCATACCTTTTTTATTTAAATGGACTGTTGTATTTTCTGATACTAATTGTAATAAATCCTTATCAGATGAATAAATATCTACATGATATCCAGCTTCCTCTGCCTTTTTAGACATAGTACCAATAATATCATCTGCCTCATATAATTCTTGTTCATATTGCTTAATACGCATTATCTCTAAAAATTGTTTAATATAAGCAATCTGCATTCTAAATTCATCCGGCATTGGTGCTCTTCCTGCCTTATATTCTTGCATCCAATCATGTCTTATTGTCTTTTTTCCAGCATCAAACGCAACCAAAATATTGTCGTATTTTGATAATTTAATAACATGATTAATCATTCTAGCGAAGGCATAAATTGCGTTAGTGTATAAACCCTTAGAATTAGCAATAGGAGCTCCTCCGGCAGCCATTCCATAATAAGCTCTATACATTAATGAATTTCCATCAATTAATATCATTCTTTTCATATTAACACCCCATAAAAACTAATTATATTATAACAAATGTTATAATAAGAAAAAAGAAAAAATGAGACGATTGTCTCATTTTATTTTTTCTTTGGTAATTCTATTGGGTTTTTAGCATTATCTGAATGCATATAAAATACAAATGTTCTACCCTTATGTTCTACAAATTGAATATCTTCATCTGTAAAAAATTCGATACATTCTTCTTCTGATACAAATGAATTTTGTAGAATTGATATTTTAATTAGCTCATGTTTATTTAAATAATTAATAACATCATTATATAAATTTTCATTTAAGCCATCTTTTCCAATTTGGAAAACCGCCTTTTCCTTTTGAGCTAAGCTTTTTAAATATGCTTTTTGTTTTGGATTTAACATAATTACCTCCTATTTAGTCCATTTAATTGGTTCAATCCCATTTTGAATTAAATAATTATTACATTTTGAAAAAGGTCTAGAACCAAAGAATCCGCGATATGCAGATAATGGAGATGGATGGGCTGATTCTATTATTAAATGTTTTGGATTATTTAATAATTTCTTCTTTTTAATTGCGGGAGCACCCCATAATATAAATACTATTGGTCTATCAACTTCATTTAATAATTTAATTACATTATCAGTGAAAATATACCAACCAAAATTCTTGTGAGAAAATGCTAGACCATCTCTTACTGTTAAAGTAGTATTTAATAACAAAACTCCTTGTCTAGCTAAATAATCTAGATTTCCATCTTGATTAACATTAACACCTAAATCAGAAGACATTTCTTTATAAATGTTTACAAGTGAAGGTGGAAGCTTCTCACATAAAACACTAAAAGCTAGGCCATGTGCTTGATTCGGCTCATGATATGGATCTTGGCCTAATATTACTACTTTAACATTATCAAGTGATGTAGCCTCGAATGCATGATATATATTTTTATAATCAGGATGACATAAATAATTATTATATTCAAAGTCTACTTTTTCTTTTAGAATTTTATAATAATCTTTATTCTTTTCTTCGTTTATAAAATCAGACCATTTCATAGGGACTCCTTAAAAAAATAAACCCGGAAAATCCGGGTTTATTAACTTATAGTTTAAATTACTTTAATTCAGCAAAATACTTGATTGTTCTAACCATTTGGCTAGTATATGAATTCTCGTTGTCATACCAAGAAACAACTTGAACTTCGAATAAGCCGTCAGCAATCTTAGAAACCATAGTTTGAGTAGCATCGAATAATGAACCAAATCTCATACCGATAACATCAGATGAAACGATTGGGTCAGTATTGTAACCAAATGATTGAGATGCTTGAGACTTCATAGCTGCATTGATTTCATCAGCAGTAACATTGTCCTTCTTAACTACTGCAGTTAAGATTGTTGTAGAACCTGTAGCAACTGGAACTCTTTGTGCAGAACCAATTAACTTACCATTTAATTCAGGAATAACTAGACCGATTGCCTTAGCAGCACCTGTTGAGTTAGGTACGATGTTAGCAGCACCAGCTCTTGCTCTTCTTAAATCACCTTTTCTATGTGGTCCATCAAGAATCATTTGATCTCCTGTATAAGCATGGATTGTTGACATAATTCCTGATTGAATTGGAGCATAGTCATTTAATGCTTTAGCCATAGGAGCTAAGCAGTTTGTAGTACAAGATGCAGCAGAAATGATTGTATCATTCTTAGTTAATGTCTTTTCATTTACACCATAAACGATTGTAGGTAAGTCATTTCCAGCTGGAGCTGAAATAACTACTTTCTTAGCACCAGCATTGATATGAGCTTGTGCTTTTTCTTTCTTAGTGTAGAAACCAGTACATTCTAATACTACATCTACATTTAATTCACCCCAAGGTAAGTTGTTTGCATCAGCTTCCTTGTAGATAGTAATCTTCTTACCATCAACAACAATGAAATTTTCACCAGCTTCAACTGTGTGCTTTCCTTCACCGATAACACCTGCATAACCACCTTGTGCAGTATCATACTTTAATAAGTTAGCTAACATTTCTGGAGCAGTTAAATCATTGATTGCTACTACTTCGTAGCCTTCTGCACCAAACATTTGTCTAAAAGCTAGACGACCAATACGTCCAAAACCATTAATTGCAACTTTAACAGCCATAATATTTTAATCCTCCTCAAAATAATATATTTGTAAAATATTATACATTAATAATTTTATCATTATATATTTATATAATCAATAAAAACAGCCCTATGGTAAAACGTTTACATAGGGCTAATTTTTTGTTATTTTTTTGAGACTAAAAATGATCTTGTTATTCTCTTTATGAATTCCTCTGGCTTATGATATGCCATTTTTAAGTATTTATTATTATAGAATATATATAATGTTTTCAAATCATTTATAGAATATGAAATATGATCAACTGTAATAAATACATCCTTAGGTGCTTCTATTCCTTCAGCCATTTCTAGCTTAATTCTTCTATCATATGATAATACAATTGGTGAAGATAATGTCTTATAGGCTGTTGAATTAATACCTGCGATTTCAGTTAACTGCATAGCCTTTAAATTATAATCTATAATAGATCCATGAAGTGATTTATTATATGCAGTTGAACCTGAAGGTGTAGAAATACAAAGACCTGTACCTCTATATCTTTCTAAAAATTCATCATCAATAGTAACATCTAATATTAATGTTCTTAAAGGTGAAACAATTGTTACCTCATTTAAGGCATAGTCATTTACAATTCTTCCACTCTTAGTAACAAATTCAGCAGATAATAAATCTAATTGTTGAATCTTATATGTACCATTATTAATATCATCAGCTAATATGTCAACATCCTCTACTGAATAATTAGCATAATGGCCTAAGTGACCTGTATGAATACCAAAAATAATCGCATCAGGGTATTTATGGCTAGCTTTAATAATAGTTCCATCTCCACCTATTGCGATAACGAAATCTGGATTCTTATCACTAATGTCGTATTTAATTTTCTTTGTCAATAAATCTTTAATATTTTTAGATTCATTGTCATCTCTTATTACAAAGCAATAGTTCATACATATCACATCTTTCTTGAGATTATTTTATCATAATACTTGCATTTTATCTACAATTATTAGTATAATTAAGTTGTGCTGTTTTTTATGGGGTGAGATATATATGTATATAAACAAGGAAATTGAATTTAAGACACTGATTAACGAAGACCAATATCACGCATTAATTGCTGAATTTGGTTTAGATAATAACATCTTCGCTCAAACAAATCATTATTTTGATACTGATGATTTAAAATTATTAAATGAGCAAACAGTTTTAAGAATTAGACAAAAGGGATCTAATTACAAATTAACTAAAAAAACAAGAGCCTTTGTTGGTGCTGATGAAGCACATATACTTATCTCAAAAGATAAAGCAGATGAAATGTTAAAAAATGGTTTCAATGCTGATATCATTGGCTTACCATATGATGTTAAAAAAATAGCCGAACTTACAACATATAGAACTTCTACTCCTTATAAGGATGGAACATTATTCTTCGATAAATCAGAATATTATGGACATGTTGATTATGAGATTGAATATGAAGTTGATAATGTTGCTGAAGGAAAGAAAATATTTAATGATTTCTTAACTTCACATAATATTGAATATAAAGAATCTATTAGAAAATCAAAAAGAGCATTTGATAATAGAGACAATAAATAGTACTTAATTAATCAATTTTAAAGCGACTAATGGATAGTGTAAGCATTAGATATATTAATTTAAGGAATTGGTTTTAATCTTAATATTAAAAGAGCTGTATTATTATACAGAATTAAGGTGGCACCGCGGTTTATATCGTCCTTAGGTTTATTAACCTAGGGACTTTTTTATTTAGGAGGATTATTATGAGATTTTTATCAGGAATACAACCAAGTGGTAATATTACATTAGGAAATTATATAGGAGCAATTAAAAACTTTGTAAAGCTACAAGACAATCCAGACTTTACAGACTTCTTAGTATTCGTTGCAGATATGCACGCTATTACTGTTCCACAAGATAAACAAGCATTAAGAAAAAATATTAGATCATTAGTAGCTATCTATTTAGCTTGTGGTCTAAATCCTGAAAAGGTACATATCTTCATTCAATCCGAAGTACCTGCACACGCTAACTTAGGTTGGATATTACAATGTACAGGATACATTGGTGAATTAGAAAGAATGACACAATATAAAGATAAAGCTGCAAAGCATGCAACTGATGGAGTTACAGTAGGTTTACTTACTTATCCTTCTTTAATGGCTGCAGATATCTTATTATATGATACTGATTGTGTACCTGTAGGACAAGATCAAAAACAACATCTTGAATTAACAAGAACACTAGCTGAAAGATTCAATAATAAATTTGGTGAAACATTCGTTGTACCTGAGCCTTATATTGCAGGAGCTGGTGCTAAGATTATGTCATTGACTGATCCTACAAAGAAGATGAGTAAATCTGATGAGAATCCTAAATCATTTATTACATTATTAGATGATGTTAATATTATTAAGAAAAAAATAAAATCAGCTGTAACTGATTCTGATACTAAAGTTAAATTTGACAAGGAAAATAAACCTGGTATTTCAAATTTATTAACTATTATGTCTTGTTGTACTAATACTTCTATTGAAGATTTAGAAAAGAAATATGCAAATGCTTCTTATGCTGAATTTAAAGAGGATGTTGCAAACGCAGTTGTTGCTGAAATAGAGCCTATTCAAAAGAAATATAATGAATTAATTAATTCAGATTATTTAGATAAGGTTTTAGATGAAGGAAGAGATTATGCTAATTATTTAGCTAACAAGAAAATAAATAAAGTAATGAACAAGGTTGGACTTGGAAGAAAAAGATAAAAATAGCTGTGGGTTTAATGTCCCACAGCTATTTTTATACACTTATATTTGAAATACTATTTTTGATTTGTTCTACCATTATCTTTAATTCTTTTGCTAATTCAATAAAAGTATCATTATAAGCATTTTCATAAATGATGTTTGAAGTACCATTTCCTTCTTGGTATGCTCCATCTAAACCATTGTATCCATTAGAACCAGCGTCTCCGCTAATTCCTTTAGAACCAGCTTGACCATTATTGCCAAAGAATCCAGCTGAACCGCCATCGCCGCCAGAGCCACCGCTTCTTCCTGAACCACAAACGCCACCATTTCCACCTATTCCATCAACATTTGTAGCATTAGTTGCTTGGCTTCCGTTGCCACCGTTTCCACCATTTCCACCTCTGCCGCCTTGACCACCATCACCAGGGTCGCCAACTCCATTAAAAGGATTTATAGATTTATCTGCCGCACCTGTGCCGCCTTTGCCTCCATAGCCACCAGCACCACCTTGGCCACCAGCACCACCTACAAATTCACATGTTTCTGAGTTGACAATATAAATTCCGTTGTAAGATGTCGTATATATTGCAAAAGCCCCGTTGCCACCGGTACCGCCTTGGCCTCCGTTGCCTCCCTTCTCACCATCAGAACCTTTTTTTGAACTTACTATTGAACCAGATGGTCCTTTAGCTCCTACACCACCAGTTTGTCCGTTTCCGCCATCTCCGCCGTCACCTCCAGCGCCGCCTACTACTGTTATTTGTGAATCATTATCATAATTTTGGAATTTTACTGTTGATACATAAATAGCATAATTTCCATCACGTCCATCGCCACCACTTTTTCCATGAGCGCCTGTTGCTCCTTTTAAAGCCTCACCAGAAATACTATCTCCAACGTTTCCGTTTTTACCTTTACCGCCTTCCAAATATATGTCTCCTTTATATGCAACGACTATATTTGAATTAGACGCATTAATTAAACAGCATTCATCATATCCAACGGCATTAATATTTTCAAATCCAATTGTTAATTTATCTGTCCTATCATATACATTAATCTTTAAATTAATTTCTTCACCATTGCCAATTAGAGTGATTTTTTTACAATTAGAACTCACATTATATGTAAATGATTTATTCTTACAATATTTGAAAATTAATAATAATGTTCCATATGTAGGCTCAACATTAATTATTACGTAGTTGTCATTAATACTCTTTTCATTTTTATCAACAATTGTTCCTGCAAATTTGGCTTCTAAAACTATATCGTAATCATAATAATAAGTTGTTGAAAAAGGATCATTAGTATTTTTCACATACCATCCTAAAAACTCATAACCAAATTTTTTTACTTCAGGTAAATCATAATAATTAATTGCTTTACCTTCTTCAAATGTAAAATAATACTTTAATTCTCCAAACACTTCAGCATCATTTAATACATAATCTATAGAATATGTTATTGGATTAAATCTGGCAGTTAATATATTAATGTTATTTATATTATTCCAAATAATATTATTATATCTATTAACAATCATATTATTATTATCGTCATACCATCCAACGAATGTAAATCCTGTCTTTTGAGGAATTCCAATGTTTAAAGTATCTCCATAATTATATTCTTCAACTATCTCATCCTCATTAACATTAAATACGAATTCATACTTTGTTTTCTCATATTCAACAAATAGTGATTGATTATCAATAAAATATAATAGATCTCCAAAATTATAACTATTGCCTTCTGAATCTATTATACTCTTAATATCATAATGTTCTTTAGTTGGTATATTTGATAGCAGCTGACCGAAATAATATTTTTTTGTTGCAATAAGACTATTGTTTTCATAATAATACACTATTATTTCTTGCTTATTAATTACATAATCATCAAAATCTAAATCTTTATCATATACTGAATAATAATTATAAGGGACATATATTTTTGTATCAGCATTAAATGAATTAAAACTTAAATCAGCTGGATTAGATGATTTAAAAAATACTTTTTCTAGGCCTGAAACATTTGCAAATGCATTAGCAGATATTTCAACAACTGAATCTGAAATGATAATAATCTTTGAACTACCATTTAGTGCTTCATATCCTATTCTCTCTATACCTTCATCTACATAATAAACTTCTTCATTTATGTTGTCGTACAACAATACTTTTCCAATAATTAATTTGTCATTAATATCACTATAATAAGGTGTTCCTACAAAAGAACTTAAATTTGCATATTCAAGCTTATCTCCACCACTCACATTTTCTAATTTAGAAGAAATAAAGGCTGATTCGTAAATACACTTCACATTATTCAAATCTATTGATTTAATATTACTTCCCGCAAATGAATAATAATCAATTGTCTCTATGTCATTAGATAGAGCAACATATTCTATATCATTTCTAATATATGTTAATGTTTTTCCATTATCCTTTGTTAATATTCCATTTGAATAATCTAAATAGTTAGTTTCTTCAATAACATTTTTTAAATTACATCCTTTAAAAACTCCAACACCTAGGTAATCTAAATTTCCATCAAATGTAATATTTTCAATTTCCGAATTTGAAAATGCTCCATCTTCTATTATTTTAGTTCTTTTTGGTATTTCAATATTTTTTAATGATGAGCCACTAAATGCTGATTCTTCTATAGTCTTCAAATTAGAATTTTTATCGAAGACAACCTCTTCTAATTTTTTTAAATCTTTAAAAGCTGATTTTCCAATTATTGTTATAGAACTTGGTATTATAACCTTTTTTATCTCTCCAATTGTATTATCTTCAATTGCTGCATATGACAATGGAGAAAATGCAGCATCTCCTATTTTTGTCACAGCGTAATCTTTTCCATCAATATTGATTGATGATGGAATAGATAATACTCCATTATTTGATGAAACATCATCATAATAGCCATTAATTGATAATGTATTATCGTCATTAAATGAATATGACCATATCTTTTTATAGCGATTTCTATTAATAAAATCATTTATAACTATATTATGAAGTTCACTATCTTTTAATTCCTTCACATGAGTAATTTTATCGGGATTTGTATTGAAAGGATTAATAATTTTATATTCCGAATGCATTCCTTTGTAAGATACCATTTGACCATCAACTAATCCTTTACCCATTTGAGAATCTAAATTTACTGCTATATCACTATCCCAAGTTATTTGGTATCCATCAAACCCAATTTCAGATGCTAAAAATAAGGGTAAATCTTCCAATAAAAGAATAAATCCCTCTGCTAAATGCTCTATGTCAATAGGATTAAAACCAATATTATCAATAATAATATCGCTTGAAATAAACTTTTCTGGTATATGTTGTAGTTTTATTGATGATGTTAATTCCCTTAGTTTTGCTAAATATTGATTGAAATTCGTTTCTTTAAAAATAGGTGTTAATGCAGAACCAATTGCAATGCCAGAAATCAAAAGTGCAACTGCACTTTTTGTTAGTTCATATACGCCTAGAATTCTTGCTATTACTGGAAGAACAGGTATACTATCAAATGAATTTATTATAAGCGATAATAAATATGAAATTGATGTTGAAGCACCTAAAGCTATTAAATTAATGTGACTATAATACCTTTCATAATTTTCATTCCATCTTTTTACATATGTGCCATATGCATTTTCATTTGATAAATCACTTTCTCCTCTTTGAGCACTTCCAAAAAATAAACGGCCAATTGCTCCATTAAAATAGCTCCTATCCAAACCAGCAGTTGTAGTACCAACATATGGTGTTCCAAGACTATACATGTTTTCTACTACATCCGGATGATCTAGGGCATACTGCATATTAGTTAATCCACCACGTGAATGACCAATCAAATTTACTCTAGGTAATACTTGATTATTTTTATTTTTTGAAGCATACAATACTCTTGCCATCATATAATTAAATTGAGTATAAATATAGTCATTATCATAACCAGGATTTAATGCTTGGAATAAAATGATCATATGTTTAGAAAAATCCAAGTCACCTTCTTCAATGCTACTTAAATTTCCATCGACAAATTGATTCAATTTATAATTTGTTTTTTTGGTAATACCATTTTCATAAAATTCAAATACATAGACGTTTGCATCCATCTCAATAGCCAATTTATCGACCAGTGAATTATTATTGTTAGTCCAATCAGTATATGCTCCAGTCCAACCATGAGTAAAAACAGTAATTTTGGCTTCTTCTTTATCAACTTTCACATTAGTTTTGTCATTCAAATCATATCTTGCTTTGTTTGATTTTGATTTTAAGTATTCATTCTTAATTTCAAAAGAAGATTCATCGATTACACCATTGTCTGTTTCATCATTATATGAATATCTATATGTATTTGTTTCATTATATAATTCATTTGAATTAATATTATAATCCTCTGCATGTGTATTTATATAATTAACAAAGATAAAACCAAACCCTATCAGTGTTAATGATACAAGTATTATTTTTCCTATAACTCTTCTAAACATTTTTACTTCTTCTCCCATTTAGCATAAATGCTAGTTTCATTTAAAATATAATTATTTTCAATATCGTATTCTTTATTTGGAATTATTTCATTTTCAAAATCGAATTCATTAATTCCTTCTTTTTCTTTATACCAACCTTTAAACTTATATCCATCCCTATATGGCTCTGGTGGTATAACATTTACTTTTGTCCCATCACAATCATCACAAAAGAAAGTTGTTTCAGTGTCATCATTTAGATAATATACTACATTAGCTGAATTGTAGTGGTTATAAAGAGACCCTCCATATTTTGTTTTGGAAGCAGTTGGCAAAAAACATCTATTCATATTTTTTTTATCCACAATCATCAAATCCGTACCATCAATAATATCTGCAAAAAAAATATTTAAATTTTCATTGCCACTATAATATATTCCGTGCCCTTCACAAATATTATATGTAGTCAAATAACAATGAAAATAAATTTTACTATAGTTGCCTCCACTAAAATCAGCAGTCCATACTCCATTTCCATCATCCAATAAATAGTCTTTCATATACCCTAGTGTTGTAACTTTTCTTCCTTTTATTAATGTTGGAATAACTATTGTATCTTTTTTCTTTCCTTCTTTGCTAAAAGCTATTAGCATTACTTCTCCTGTATC
>JAFRXJ010000041.1 GCA_017441525.1 Acholeplasmatales bacterium
CAAGCTGTAAGGAGGGAAAAAATAGTCTACAGTGTTATCAAAATAATGTTAACATATATTCAATATTTATTGGATATTAAATAGATGTTTATGTATTAACATCATTAAATAATTAATACAATTTATATTATACGAGGAGGGTGTATTATGAAACTTAATTTAACAGACACATTATATGCCCTTTCTTTTGCCTTAGATACAGTGCAATATGAGATGGGTGGCATATCAAATCATCATGGTAAGAATGTAGCTTATGTTTCATATTTTATGGGCAAATATTTAAATTATGATAATGATATGTTAAATGATTTAGTTGGCTTAGCTATCTTACATGATAATGCGTTCACTGAATATGTTAGAGAAGAATATAATAATGGTGAATTATTAAATTATGATGAATTAGTTAAAACAGAAGTAGATAAGCTAAGAAACGGCTTTTTAACCCTACCTAGACATAATGTTGTTGGAGAAGAAAACATTAGATTAATTCCATTTAGAACTAATGTTAAAAATGTTATTTTATATCACCATGAAAATGCTGATGGATCAGGTCCTTTAAAGAAAAAAGATTATGAAGTACCTGAAATGGCTCAAATAATTCATATAGCTGATATGATGGATGTATTATTTGATTTAAAAAATATTAATGAATCTGAATTTAAATTAGCTATAGAAAAAATAAAAAAGCTTGAAGGAAAGCTTTTCTCTAAGAAAATGGTTGATACATTAGTTAATTCATTTACATATAATGAAATAAAGATATTACAAACAGAAGGTGTAATACCTTATTTAAAAAGAAATTTAAAATCTGATATTAGAGATTATGATGAAAAAGAAATAAAGAATTTATGTTTATTTTTTGCAAAAATCATAGATTATAAATCATCTACTACTAAAAACCATTCTTTAGGTGTGGCTGATAAATGTATGAAGATGGCTAAATTTTATGGATTTAGTGATGATAAAGCATTAAGATTTTATTTTGCAGGAGCCTTCCATGATATTGGAAAGCTAATAATTAATAACGATATATTAGAAAAACCCGGAAAGCTTACAACAGCTGAATTTGAAAATATTAAAAATCATGCCAAGGCAACTGAAAGAATCCTTAGTCAAATAGAAGGAATAGAAGATATTGCTAGATGGGCAGGAAGACATCATGAAAAGCTTGATGGCTCTGGATATAATCAATCATTATCTGCCAAGGATTTATCATTTGAGGATAGACTTTTAGCATGTATAGATATTTATCAAGCTTTAACAGAAAAAAGAAGTTATAAAGATAAATTCATTCACGATGATTCAATTAATATTATGATGGATATGGCAAATGATAATAAAATAGATATCAATATTGTTAAAGATATTACTAAATGTTTTGGAAAGGAAGAGGAAAAGTGAAAAAATTAATATATATTTTAAGTATGACCTCTATACTTTTTATTACAGCATGTTCAACTACTAATATTAAAAAGCCTAACAAAGGAAAAAGCGTAGATAAAATAAGCTTTAAATACATGACTCCAAGTCATATAACTGAAAATGTCGAAATAAGTTCATCTGAAAGCTTTGATGATATTTATAATAAATTAGGATATCCATATTATGAAATGTCTTATACAAATAAATTATCATACAAGGGCTATTATAAAGAGAGTATGACAGCTACAACTAAAAATTATATTAAATCTAATAATTTATATAAGAATTATAAAACTAGTTCAAATGTAGGCAAGAATTATGAAGGCTTTTTAGAAAGAAAAAGTGGAGATAATAATTTAGGTACTAGTGTTGATTTTTATTATCAAAGTAAAAATACTTCTAAAAAATCAATAAAAATGGATGACTATTCAAGTTTTGAAAATACTTACCATGAAAAAGGATTTGCTGGAAATACTTTTTCAACTAGTGAAGAATATAATGTTACTTCAGGCAAATATAATATTACCAAAACAAAAGAAATAGAGAAAACAAAACATAATAAATCAACTGAAGCATCTAATAATTCATTATATGAATATGTAGATGATAAAGCTAAAATTGATTTCGTTGATAAAATCCATTATGGATATGATTCACAAGGAAATAAATATTCATATTCATTATCTACCTTTGTTAATACATCTAGTATATTTGATACTAATATTTCAAATGAATTTTATAATGAAGAATATGATGAATTATATGAAAAGAGTGTTAAGTTAACAGATAAATATATTATTTTAAAGGTTAAATGTTATTATACTTCATTTATGTATGACTTAGCTTTAAATGAATTATCATTAGAATATGATAAGACATTCTTTGATGTTTCTTTAGTAATTAATAAACTTAAACAACTTTATTCTGAAGATTTTAAAAATGCATATCGTGAAACTGAAATATGGGTTGATTATAATTGTTCCTATGATCCATCAGATGATTCAGTAAAAAAATTAGCATATGCATATTATAAAAATGTTGAATGTAATGATTATAAAAAGAAGTCTACATACGATGCTAAATATTTAAATTATTATTATCCTGGATTAGATGATTCTTTTGCGGCATCATTAATAGGTATGACATTTGAAAACACTTATAAATCAAATAAAAAAGAAGAAATAGCTATTAATTCTTCATCTTATAAGAATAAGATTAAGAATATGACTAAAAAAACAAAGAAGAATAATATTTTTGATAAAATAAAAATGTATGAATCATATTAATAATAAAAAATCTAACGAGTTTCGTTAGATTTTTTTAGTGTATTCAAGAAGCCATCTTGCTTCAACATCTGTTAGATGTGGAGATAAAGTATCATATACCTTTTGATGGTAGTCATTTAACCATTCTTTTTCATCCTTAGTTAGAATTGCGATTTTGATTGCGTCTAAATCAATTGGGCATAATGTTAATGTCTCAAATTCAAAGAAGTCGCCAAATTCAGTGCTTTCTTTTTCGACACATAATAATTCATTTTCAATTCTAACACCATATTTACCATCTAGATAAATACCTGGTTCAACTGTAGTTACCATTCCTGGTAGTATTTCTTGTGCCTTATATTTGTCACTTTGTTTCCAATAGAAGTTGTTAGGTCCTTCATGTATTGATAATAAATATCCAACACCATGACCTGTTTTTAATTTATAATCTAAACCTAAATTCCAAATTGGCTCTCTAGCTAATATATCTAGATTTAAGCCAGTAGTACCTTTTAGGAATACTGCTTTATTTAGGGCTATTACTGATTTTAATACTGTAGTGAAATGAGTTTTAACCTTATCATTTAGCTTACCAATAGCGAATGTTCTAGTGACATCAGTAGAGCCTTCCATATAGTGTGCTCCACTATCTATTAATAAGAATCCGTTTCCTTCAACAGTATGTTCTATTTCAGGAGTAGGAGAATAATGTATCATTGCTGAATGATCATTAAAGGCACATATTGTTTTAAATGATAAATCAATAAATCCTTTATTTTTCTTTCTTAACTCTTCTAATAAATCAGCTAATGCAGATTCAGTGACTGGTTTTTTATTATAATTATTCTTTAGCTGATACATAAATTTAGTTAAGGCAACACCATCTTTAACATGGGCAAGCTTAATATTTTTAATTTCAGCCTTATTCTTAATGGCTTTTAATAAAGAAGAAGGATCCATCTTATTAATTATAGTATTTTCAGTAGATATTGAACTATATATTTCATAATTAGTATTATCTAAATTAATCAATATTTTCTTATTCTTTAATGTTTTGATATAATCATAGAAGGCATTATAATCTTTAACTAATATTCCTTCATCATCTAAATATTTTTCAATAAGCTTATCTATTTTCTTTTTATTAACAAATAAAATAGTATATTGAGAAGTAATTAGAGTATACGAGAAGAATACTGGTGTATGATTAATATCGCTACCTCTTAAATTATATAACCATGCTTGATCTACAAGTGATGTAATAATATGAGTATCTGCCCCATATTCACTCATTTTTTCTTGGATAGCTTTAATTTTATCTTTATATTTTTTACCTGAGAAGTATTCAGATAATCTATATATTAAAGAAAATGGGAATTCTGGTCTATTATCCCAAACTACATTAATAATATCTACGTTAGAATCAATTGTTACATTAGGCAATTTTTCAATAATACTCTTAGCTAAATCAGCTTGTAGAAGCTTACTATCAAATCCCAATTTTTTATTGTTTTCATTTTTAAAATATTTTTCTAAAAAAGAAATGATAGTAGGAGTATTAGCATCCTCTTTTTTAAATATTTCTATAGGTCTATCACCCTTTTGCATTGTTGCCTGAAGATAATATCTAGAATCTACCCAAAGATATGCTTTTTCTTTAGTAATTATTAATATTGTATCAGTGCCATCAAATCCAGTTAGATACTCAATTGATTTAAAAAAATCACTTGTGTATTCACTCATGTGATAATCATTTGATGGAATAATGTATGCGTCTATATTGTTATCAATCATTCTTTTTTGAAATAAATTAATTTCATCCATAAAAATCACCAGTTTTATTATATACTAAATTTTTGAATATTAGAAGAATATTAATTGTTAATAATTAATATTTATTATATAATTAGGGTAAATAAGAAGGAGGGCCATTTATGGATTTAGGTATAACTGGAATCATTGACATCTTAATAATTGTATGTGGCCTTTTAGTTATGCTTATTGGATATTTAAGAGGCTTCATGAATAAGGCTTTAACTTTAGTTGGTTTGGTATTAATGTTTGTTGTAGCGATACTTTTTTGTGGACAACTAGCAGGCTTCTTTAAATCAACAGGCTTTATTTATAATGATTTATATAATACATGCCTAACTAAGGTAAGTGCAGAAGGAGTTTTAAGTGAAAGATTTGCTGTAACAGTTGAAAAGGCATTTGGAATTCACGCTGCAATAGCAACAATAATCGCGTTTGTGTTTGGTAATCCTGCTAAGAATATGACAGCAGAACAAACATCTGATGTTATTGCATTTAAGGCGACCGTTGTTATTTCATTCTTGATAATTTTCTTCCTTTTGGCAATAGTTTTAGTAATATTAAAGATTATTACAGCTCAAATTAGAGAAAATAAAGTAATTAAGAAAATAGATGGTATATTTGGTATATTTTTATATCTATGTTTATATGCCATTGCACTGATGGGTATATTCTTTGTTTTAGATTTAATTTATAGATATGGTGGCCTTGAAGGATTTAACCATTGGTTAGAGACGGATTTAGCCCTAAATTCTAATAAATTTAGAATTGGAAAGAACTTACTACAGAACAATTATCTAGTAGCAATCATAAATTTATTTATAAAATAAATAAACCAATTATGGTAAATTATAAAAGGTGGCATTTTGCCACTTTTAATTTTTTAATTGTTATGATATAATACTTTTGTGTTTTTTTGGTAAGCACAGAAAGGTTGTTTTTTATGAAAATTAATCATAAACTTTTTGCGGTCGCAGACGGTGTTGAACCAATTGAAGTTCAAGAGTTCGATGAAAGAAAAATCGAAATATATTCAATGGATCAATTTGAAGGAATAAAAGAAGAATTCGTTATGAAAAAAGGCCAATTTGCAGTTTGGTCAAGTGTTGATGGATTCAATTATAGACTATTCTTAGAGGATGGTTATCACAAGAAATTAAAAGACCTATATTGCCAAAAGGTAAATCAAACTTGGGTTAATTTCTATGATACTACTGATTCAATCTCTAAGAAGTTCTCAAATTATTTTGTATATCCTTTAATGGGTGTTGCAGTACTTGCTTGTGTTTTATCAATTTTCTTAAATCAATATATGCCTTCTTGGGCAAGCTGGGTAATTATTGGTGTTCTTGCTGTAATGTTTGTAGCAATGATTTTCGTTAATATGAAGATTAAGAAGGTTGTATTAAAAGAAAACACAAAGGCTAGACAAGAAATAATTGATTATTTAGGTGAAGCAAAATTTGATGCTTTAATTGAAGCACAAAAATCATATATGGATGAATATTTTGAAAATTTATATCCAAAGGCTGAAGATGAAGAAAATACAAATGTAGAAGAAACTGCTGCAGTTGAAGAATCAAAAGAAGATAATTCTTTAGTTGAAGAAGTAAAAGAAGAAAATGCTCCTGAGGCTAAAGCAAAAGCTGTTGAAGCGGAAGAAAAAGAAACTACAGTTGAAGAAACTAAAGAAGATACAAAAGCTGAAGAGATAAGAGCTGAGGAGGCTATAGCTGCTGAAGCTAAGGAAGAATAATTAGAGGGTTTATATGAATTCAATTGATAATTTATGTGTAAATGCATTAAGAGTTGTTGGTGCTGAAATGATAACAAAGGCAAAGAGTGGACATCCTGGTATTGTACTTGGTGCTGCCCCTATTGCTCATACATTATTTACTAGACACTTAAACATTAATCCTGAGGATGAAAAGTGGTTTAATAGAGATAGATTCATTCTATCTGCTGGACATGGTTCTACATTATTATATGAAATGTTACACTTATCTGGATTTGATCTTTCAATGGAGGATTTAAAAGAATTCCGCCAAAAGGGAAGTAAAACTCCAGGACATCCTGAATATGGTCATGTAAAGGGTGTAGAAATTACTACAGGACCTTTAGGACAAGGTATTGCATCATCAGTTGGTTTTGCAATTGCAGAAAATTTCTTAGCAGCTAAATTTAATAAGCCAAATGTTAATGTAATTGATCATTATACATATGTTTTATGTGGTGATGGTGACCTACAAGAAGGTATTTCTATGGAAGCTGCATCTTTAGCAGGTCACTTAAATTTAAAGAAGCTTATTGTTTTATATGATTCAAATGATGTTCAATTAGATGGTGATGTTAACCAAACTAATACAGAAAACACTAAACAAAAATTTGAATCAATGAATTGGAATTACCTACGTGTTGAAGATGGAAATAATTGTGATGCAATTGATGCAGCAATTAATTCTGCAAAATCATCAAATAAGCCAACAATTATTGAAATTAAGACAGTTATTGGATTCGGTGCTCCAAATAGCGGTGAATCATCAGTTCATGGTAAACCAATGCCGGAAGATGATATTAAAGCATTAAGAAAGAATTTACAATATTCTGGTCCAGTTTTAGAATATCCAGAAGATGTTTATAATTTCTATAAAGAAAATGTTATTGATAGAGGTAGTGAAAAGGCTACTGATTGGAACGACTTATTAAATGAATATAAGTTTGAATTTAGTGAAGATTATGAAGAATTAGAAAAATTCATGTTCAATGATTTCAAATTACCTTCATTTGATGATATGCCTAAGTATGAAGTAGGATCATCTGAATCTACTAGAAAAGAAATGGGTAAGTATATTGATTATTTATCATCTAAGCTTCCTAATATTATCGGTGGTTCAGCTGACTTATCATCATCTACAATGGTAAAGGGTGCTGATGGTATTTACGGACCATCAAATCCACTAGGAAGAAACTTAAAGTTTGGTGTTCGTGAGCACGCAATGGCAGCTATCATTAATGGTATTACACTACATGGTGGCTTAAGAGGATTCTGTGCTGGATTCTTCGTATTTAGTGATTATTTAAAGCCAGCTGTAAGACTAGCTGCAATTATGAACTTACCTTCAGTATTCTTATTCTCACATGATACAATTTGTGTTGGTGAGGATGGGCCTACACACCAACCAGTTGAGCAATTAACTATGTTTAGAAGCATGCCAAATACTAACTTAATTAGACCTGCAGATGCAACTGAAATGGCAGAGGCTATGTTATTAGCATTTGATAATAATACATATCCAACTGTTGTTACATCATCTCGTCAAGGCTTACCTAACCTTGAAGATACTAATGCAGAGGGTGTTAAGAAGGGTGCATATGTTGTTTATAAATCAAAGAAGAATGCAAAGGTTACATTAATATCTTGTGGTTCTGAATTATCTATTACTTTAGAAGCTGCAAAGAAGCTTGAAAAAGAAGAAAAGATTTATTGTGATGTAGTATCTATGCCTTCTATGTTCTTATTTGATAAGCAATCTGCTGAATATAAAGAAGAAGTATTACCTAAGAAAAATACTAAGATTGCTATTGAACTTGGTGCAACTATGCCTTGGTATAAGTATGCTGATGAAGTTTATGGATTAGATGAGTTTGGTGCATCTATGCCAATTGCATATATCCATGAAACATATAAGTTTAGAGCATCTGATATTGTTTCTATGGTATTAAAAACTTTAAATAAATAATTTATTAAGGCAGATAGTAATATCTGCTTTAATTTTCAATTATGATGGGAGTGAATAATTATGAAATTTGTCACATGGAATGTTAATGGACTTAGAGCTTGTATAACAAAAGGCTTTAATGATTATTTTAATAGTACTGATGCTGATTTTTTCTCAATTCAAGAATCTAAGATGCAAGAAGGACAAGCTGATATAGATATTGAAGGATATAAAAGATTTATGTCTAGTGCGGAAAAAAAAGGATATAGTGGAACTATTATTTATACTAAGCATGAGCCTTTAAGCGTTACATATGGTATTAATGGATTATATAATGATGAAGGTAGAGTAATAACATTAGAATATGATAAATTTTATTTAGTTAATGCTTATGTACCTAATTCTAAAGAAGAATTAAAAAGATTAGATTATCGTATGATATATGAAGATAATTTAAGACAATATTTAGTTGAATTAGATAAGAAAAAGCCTGTTATTTATTGTGGAGACTTAAATGTAGCACATGAAAGAATAGATTTAAAGAATCCTGATTCTAACACAAGAAATCCAGGATTTACTGATGAAGAAAGAACTAAAATGACAGAACTTTTAAATGCTGGCTTTACTGATACATATAGAAGTTTATATCCAACTAAGATTGAATATTCATGGTGGAGTTATAGATTCAATGCCAGAGCTAATAACGCAGGATGGAGAATCGACTACTTTATTGTATCAAACAGAATAAAGGAAATGATTAATGATGTTGTTATTAGAGGCGACATTTATGGTAGTGATCACTGCCCTGTAGAGATGACAATAGAAATATGAAAATAATTAGAAGAATATTTATCATTACATTCTTGATTGTATTTTCATTATTTTTAATAATGTTATTATACATAAATAGTGGTTATCAGCTATATTTCAATATAGGATCTATTAAGATTGGTAATAGTAATAACAATATAATTTATATATTTGTTGGTATTTTTTTCTTTATTATTGCTACTTATTATTTAATAAGATATTTATTAACTAGAAGAGGAATAATAATCTCTATAATATTTTATTTCTTAATATTTATGTTACCTTTTTCCTTTTTAATATTTAAAGGAATGAATAGTAATCATTCATTTACATATAAAACAGAATCTCATAAGAAATTATTAATTATGGGATATGGTAATAAAAAGGGAGATGACATGAAATATGTTATCTATGAAAATTTATTTCTAGGTTTTTATGATAAAATCGGAGAAATAGATAAGCTAGATTATATGTTATCATCTGACAATGTAATATTAAAAACAGAAGATATTATGGATAATAGCTTATATTATGAAGAGCATGATAAAAAAATAACATTAACATATATTGATTCTAACAATGAAGTAATTGTAAAAGAACTATCATATAAGCATAAATAGAAGGCTAGTTCACTATAATCTTCTATTTTTTTCTATAATGAAAAAGAATGAAAATAACACTTGAAATATTTTTATCATAATGATAAAATAAACAAAAGTATATTTTTAGGAGGACTTAATTATGGCATTTTATTATGACGAACCATCACATACATTTAGTGAATATTTATTAGTTCCTGGTTATACAGATGAAAACTGTGTACCAGCTAGAGTTACTTTAAAGACTCCATTAGTTAAATTTAAAAAGGGTGAAAAGCCTGCAATAACAATGAATATCCCACTTATTTCAGCAATCATGCAATCAGTATCTAACGATACTTTAGCAATCGCATTAGCAAAAGAAGGTGGAGTTTCATTCATTTATGGATCTCAAACTATTGAATCTCAAGCAGAAATGGTAAGAAGAGTAAAATCTTACAAGGCCGGATTTGTATTAAGTGATTCAAATTTATCACCTGAAAACACATTATCTGATATCCTAGAGTTAAAGGAGAAGACAGGACATTCAACTGTTGCTGTAACATCTGATGGTACTCCATCAGGTAAGCTTGTTGGTATTGTTTCATCTAGAGATTATAGAGTTTCAAGAATGGATTTAAATACTAAGGTTGAAACATTCATGACTCCATTAGACAAATTAATTACTGCTCCTGAAGGAACAAGCTTAAAAGAAGCAAATGACATTATTTGGGAACATAAGTTAAATAGTCTTCCTATTGTAGATAAAAAAGGTAAATTAGTTGCATTCGTATTCAGAAAGGATTATTCATCTCATAAAGATAATCCAGATGAATTATTAGACGAAAATAAGAGATATATCGTTGGTGCTGGTGTTAACACAAGAGATTTTGAAACAAGAATCCCTGCATTAGTTGAAGCTGGTGCTGATGTATTATGTATTGACTCAAGTGAAGGATATACAGCTTGGCAAGCAAAGACAATTAAGTTTGTAAGAGAAAAATACGGCGATACTGTAAAGATTGGTGCTGGTAACGTAGTAGATGCTGAAGGATTTAGATTCTTAGCAGAAGCTGGTGCTGACTTCATCAAGATTGGTATCGGCGGTGGATCAATTTGTATCACTCGTGAAACTAAGGGTATCGGTCGTGGTCAAGCAACTGCAGTAATCGAAGTTGCAAAGGCAAGAGATGAATATTATAAGGAAACAGGTATTTATGTACCTATTTGTTCAGATGGTGGTATCGTTCATGATTATCATATTACTCTAGCTTTAGCTATGGGTGCTGACTTCTGTATGTTAGGTAGATATTTTGCTAGATTTGATGAATCTCCAACTAATAAGGTATTAGTAAATGGTAGCTACATGAAGGAATATTGGGGCGAAGGTTCAGCAAGAGCCAGAAACTGGCAAAGATATGACCTAGGTGGAGCTACTAAGCTTTCATTCGTTGAAGGTGTTGATTCATATGTTCCATATGCAGGTTCATTACATGATAACCTACAAGTAACATTATCTAAGATTAAGCATACATTCTGTAACTGTGGTGTATTATCTATTCCTGAGTTACAAAAGAATGCTAAATTAACATTAGTATCAAGTGTATCTATCGTTGAAGGTGGAGCACATGATGTTGTTGTTAAAGATAGAAATACAAATAATTAATAATTTAACGGCATATTGTTTTATTAAAAAGATAAAATAATATGCTTTTTTATTGACAAATGTTTGTTTAGTTATATAATGTAGTTGAACAGCTATTCAACTGTTAAGAGGTGACATATGGAAAAGATTGTTAAATTTAAAGGTTTATGTTGTGCTAATTGTGCAGCTAAAATAGAAAAGAAATTAAATAAAATCAAAGGCGTTAACGCAACAGTATCTTTTGTTGCAGGAAAAATGTTATTAGAATTAGATAACGAAGAATTATTAGAAAAAATAGTAGAAGTTTGTAAAAAAGAAGAACCTGAAATGGAGATTTTAATGTGATCAATAAGAAAAATAAGATTTTAATCATAAGATTAATAATATCAATATGTTTATGGATCTTAGGTCTTGTTTTAGCTTATACTTTAGAATTACCCGAAGAAAATGAATTATTAAATAATAATGAAATAGTTATATTAATAATATTTGTATCATCTTATTTAATATCAGGATATGATGTATTATTGAAAGCCATTAAAAATATTTTTTCTGGTAAATTATTAGATGAGAATTTCTTAATGGCTATAGCCTCAATAGGAGCTTTTTGTATTAGATTTTTAGGACAAAGAGAATATCCAGAGGCTGTTGCGGTAATGATATTCTATCAAGTTGGCGAATTGTTTCAAGGAATTGCAGTTGAAAGAAGTAAGCAAGCAATTACTGATACAATGGGTTTAAAGGTTAGTAAATGTCATTTAAAGGATGGAAAAGATATAGATCCTAATGATATTAATATAGATGATATTATTATTGTAAAACCAGGTGAAATGGTTCCTGTAGATTCAATAGCTTTATCTGATGGAACAATTAATCAAGCATCATTAACAGGTGAACCATTAGATTTAATGGTTACAAAGGGTGATTCTATATTATCTGGATCAATCAATAGAAATACGCCATTAGAATTAGTTGTTAAAAAGAAATATGAAGATTCAACAGCAACAAAAATAATTGACATGGTTGAAAATGCATCAATGCGTAAAACAAAGAGTGAAAAGATTATTTCTAAGTTTGCTCATGTATATACACCAATTGTTGTAGGCTTAGCTTTAATATTAGCAATTATTCCTCCAGTTATACTTGGATTAATTAATGGATTTAGTGGTAGTATATTTAAAGATTATTTATATGTTGCATTATTATGCTTAGTTGTATCATGTCCATGTGCATTGGTAGTATCTGTTCCTTTAACATATTTTGCAGGAATAGGTGCAAATGCTAAAAAGAAAATAATAATTAAGGGATCATCATATCTTGATGCCCTAGCAAATGTAGATATGATTGTAATGGATAAAACTGGTACTTTAACAAAGGCATCATTTGAAATTACTAAAGTATTTGGAACTGATGAAGTAATAAAAATAGCTAAAGGGCTAGAAAAGAATTCTACTCACCCATTAGCTATAGCAATTAATAATACTGAATCTGATTATTATGAGTTTCAAGTTGAAGAAGCTCCTGGTTATGGAATTAAAGGTATTAAAGATAATGATATATATCTTATTGGTTCAAAAAAATTAATGGAAAAAGAAGATGTAAGACTTCCAGAAATTGATGAGCCAGGTACTACATTATATTTATCTAAAAATAATATTTATATTGGTGCGTTAGTATTAGAAGATTCAATTAAAGTAGAAGCAAAAGAAGCAATTGATTCATTGCATAATATGAATGTTGATGTTAGCATTCTATCTGGTGATAATAATAAGTCAGTAGAAGCAGTAGCTAACAAACTAAACATAAATAATTATTATGGTGGATTATTACCTAATGATAAAGTAAGCAAATTAGAAGAAATAATTAATAATAAGAGTGGGAATATCGCATTTGTTGGTGATGGAATTAACGATTCACCCGTATTAGCCCTAGCCGATATTGGTATATCAATGGGACAAATAGGTAGTGATGCAGCTATAGAAGCATCAGATGTAGTTATTTTAAATGATAATTTGAAATCAATTCCATTAATGCTAAAGATAGCTAAGAAAACAAAGAGAATAGTATATGAAAATATAATTATTTCAATTGGAATAAAGGTTATTATCTTAATTTTAGCTGCAATATCTAATTTACCATTTATGAATGGATTTAAATTACCAATGTGGTTTGCCATATTTGGAGATGTAGGTGTATTAGTTATTTGTATATTAAATGCCTTAAGGGCAATGATAATAAAGAAAAAGAGTGACCATTAAGTCACTCTTTTCCCTTTTATTTATGGAAGAAGTAATTATTGTTGAATTTTAGTTGCGTCAATAGTGAAGTCACCATTAACTTCCTCTTTACCAAATCCATTACTAATACCAACAGTAACGAATCCACGTTTCTTACCTTCGTCTAGATATTTGTTAACATCCTCGAATAGAACAACCTCTTCAGGTTTAGCATTCTTTAATATCTTTTGGAAGATAAAGTCATAATAATATGGTTTAGTTTTATCGCCTTCAACGATAAAAGTATTAACATCAGTAAATGTACCTAATAAATCCCAAGATCCCAGCATTTTATGAATTAAGCTTCTATTTTGTGCTGATACAAGGAAAATAGAAATACCGAATGTATCATCTAATAATTCTTTCATGAATGGGAAAGGTTTAGCTGTTTTTAGGATTAGTTTTTCAGCAACTTTATTTCTTTCCTTAATATATTTTTCATATCCTTTTCCTTTTGGTCCACCGATATCAATATTATAATCTTTTTCAATTTGTTTTAAGAATACACTTTCTGGTGTTCCTAAATATGAATAAATATGTGGTAAATCAACTTCAATACCGAATCTTTTTTTAAGTACTTGGTTATGTGCTTCCCAGTGAATTCTTTCTGTGTCGGCAATTGTACCATCTAGGTCAAAAATATATGCACGTTTATCCCCTAAAAATTTTTTGAATTTTGCATCCATAGCTGTAAACCTCCTCGAACTGCATAAAAAATTATTTATTTAAATAAAAAAGACTTCTTTACTAGTTATTATAATATATACTTCACATTTTGTCAAAAAAAATTGAAAATGTAATATTTAATACTACACAAAAAATGTAAACGTTTCACTTTTATATTGTTATTGTTAATTGTTTTTTAAATATGTTATAATTTAACTAAATAAATAGCTATAAACGGAGGATTATTAAAAATGGCTAAGAAAATTGTTAGTGATTTAAACGTTAAAGGCAAAAAAGTTTTAATTCGTGTTGATTTTAACGTTCCAATGAAAAATGGTGTTATTACTGATGACACTAGAGTAAAAGCTGCTTTACCTACTATTAAATATGTAATTGATAATGGTGGAAAAGCAATCGTATTTTCTCACTTAGGAAGAGTAAAGAGTGCAGAAGATATTGCTAAAAATGATATCGCTCCAGTTGCAAAGCGTTTAGAAGAATTAATTGGTAAGCCAGTTAAGTTCATAAATGCTACAAAGGGTGCTGAATTAGAGGCAGCTGCAAAGGCATTAAAAGATGGAGAAATCCTAATGTTCCAAAATACTCGTTATGAGGATTTTGATGTTGCAGCAAACAAGGAAACTAAGAAAGAATCTAAGAATGATGCTGAATTAGGTAAATATTGGGCATCTTTAGGTGATGTATTTGTAAATGATGCATTTGGTACTGCTCACCGTGCAGCAGCATCTAATGTTGGTATCGCTTCAAATGTATCTGAAACTGCAGCTGGTTTCTTACTAGAAAAAGAAATCAACTTCATCGGTGGTGCAGTTGATAATCCTAAGAGACCATATGTTGCTATTTTAGGTGGTTCTAAGGTTTCTGATAAGATTGGTGTTATTGAAGCATTAATCGCTAAGGCTGATAAGGTTTTAGTTGGTGGTGCAATGATGTTCACATTCTTAAAGGCTCAAGGCTATAATGTTGGAGCATCTCGTTGTGAAGAGCAAGAATTCGTAGATTTAGCAAAGAATTTATTAGCTAAGGCAAATGGAAAGATTATTTTACCAGTTGATGCAGTAGTTAATAAGGCTTTCGAAGATACAAAGGGTACTGCAAAGGATGTTAATGCATTTGCATCAGACGATATGGGATTAGATATCGGACCTAAGACATTAGAATTATTCGCTAAGGAATTAAACGGAGCTAAGACAGTTGTATGGAATGGACCTATGGGTGTATTTGAAATGAAGAATTATGCAGCTGGTACAGTTGGCGTATGTGACCTATTAGCTAAATTAACTAAAGAAGGTGCAGCAACAATTATCGGCGGTGGTGATTCAGCTGCAGCTGCTGAACAATTAGGATACGCTTCTAAGGTATCTCACATCTCTACAGGTGGTGGAGCTTCATTAGAATATCTAGAAGGTAAGGAATTACCTGGTATTGCTTGCGTAGACGAGAAATAATAAAATTATTTGTTGCTTTTATTTTGGAGGGAATATTTATGGAGAAGACAATTGTTGTAAAAAGTACTGTAGGATTACATGCTAGCCTTGCAGCTAAGGTAGTACAAGCTGCATCAAAATATGCAGTTGATATTTATTTACACTATAAGACTAAAACTATTGATGTAAAATCAATTTTAGGTTTAATGTCTTTAGCTATCCCTAGTGGAGAAAATGTAATTATCGAAGCTAATGGCGACCAAGCTGAGGCTGCTATTGCTGATATAGCATCTATTTTAGAATAATTAAATCCTAGTGTACTTTTCTAAATTTTTATAGTTAAGAGGAGTATAATTATGAGAAAACCAATTTTAGCAGGAAACTGGAAAATGAATAAGACAAGAGATGAAATTATTCATTTTTCACTATTTGTTACAAATAGAATTCCTGATTCTGTAGAATGCATTGTATGCGCACCATATATTTATTTAAGAGATCTAGTAAAAAGAAGTCCAGATCATCTTCATGTAGGTGCTCAAAATATGCACGAAAAGGACTTTGGAGCATATACTGGTGAAATATCACCATTAATGCTTAAAGATACCGGAGTTGAATATGTTATCTTAGGCCATAGCGAAAGAAGAGAATATTTCAACGAAACAGATGAAAAGATTAATTTAAAGATAAAAAAAGCATTAGAATTGGATTTAAAGCCAATACTATGCGTTGGTGAGAAGTTGGAAGTAAGAGAAGCTGGTAAGACTAATGAATTATTAGAAGACCAGATTACTAAAGATTTTGCAGGGGTAGAAATTTCAAATCCTGCGGATATAATTATAGCTTATGAACCAATTTGGGCAATTGGTACTGGAAAGAGTGCTGATGCAAATACGGCAGAAGAAGCTTGTGGTTTTATTAGAAAAGTATTAGAAAAGATTTACTCAAAAGATATTGCAGAACAAATTAGAATTCTTTATGGTGGCTCTGTATCTACTTCAAATATTGAAGAATTGATGTCAAAGCCAGATATCGATGGTGGCCTAGTTGGTGGTGCATCATTAGAACCAGAAAGCTTTGTTCAGTTATGTCATAAAGCAATTTTATAGAATAATAATAGAGATGTTAATGTGCATTTGATTGTCATTAACATCTTTTTTATTTTTGGTAATAAATCTACTTTTTAATTTAGACAATTCGAAAATACGACAATTTATTTTTAAATTAATCGTATAAAATGCTTCATTTAGAATGAGATGAATGTAATAATAATCTTGAAAAGTGAAGGGGATGAATTAATATGAAATTAAAAAGACTTTTTTAATCATTAGCATTATCTACATTTGAAGCAGGCGTTGCCACTTCAGTAACATCAAATGAAAATGTAGCTGCAGGAACATACCAAATTGGTTCTGCAGGAAGTGGAATGTATATTTACGAAATAATAATTGAATATTTTGATTAAAAAAATAGGGCACCTTGCGGTGCCCTGTATTTATTCCTAGAATTCATCATTATTTTCGTAATCGTAAAGAATCTTATTTACTTTATTTACTGCACATTTAATTTTTGATTTAGAATCAGTGTTATCAATAACTTGATTTAATTCATATAATGCAACCTTTAAATCCTTAACAAATTCATAATCGAAGATACAATTATCAAAATCAGTATCTAATAATTCATCCTCTTCATCAAATAGTGACATTTGTTCAGGATCAAAGTCATCATCATCTTCATTCTTTGGTAGCTCCTTTAATAAAGCTATCATCTTTTTTCTTTCTTCATTGTATTCTTTTACTTTTTTAGCGAATTCTATTTTTTGTTCATTAAGCTTTTGTGTAGCTTTCTTAATTTCTTGTAAATTATATTCAATTTCTTCACTTCTAGTTAAAAGATCTTCTTCATTAATTTCAACATTCTTTTTTTCTGCCATAATATACTCCTCCATAAGTAATTTTATTATAGCACATTAATTTTCATTTTATAGAGAAAATATTATTTTCATAAAAAATAATAACTCCTACCAAACAGAATCACAGTAGGAGTATTTCTTATTTATTATTTGTTATTATATAACCATTAGATACAGCATAGATTGCTAATTTATGAACTGATTCAAATCCTGTTTTAGATAATAAGCTAGATACATGTGTTTTTACAGTATTTAATGAAATGAATAATTTTTCTGAAATAGATTTTTGATCTAAGCCATTACATAGTAATTGTAATATTTCATATTCTCTTTTTGTTAAATCAGCTTCATTAATTAAATTCTTTTCTTCGCGAGGATATGTTGAATATCCTTGTAAAGTAGAAGACATAATAGCAAGCAAATCCGCACTAGATGTATTTTTATATATAAATGAATCCACATTAGCTTCCTTAGCTCTATTAATACATGAAAGCTCAGGCATTCCTGTCATAATAATGATTTTAACCTGTGGGAAATCTTTTTTAATTTTGGCAGCTGCCTCAATTCCATCATTTCTATCTTCAGTAAAAATATCCATTAATATTAAATCAGGATTATATTTTTTAACCTCATCATATACTAAGTTCGCATCCGCAAGCTTTAAAACAACCTCGTAATCCTCTTTACTGTCAATTTGATATGAAATTGAATCTCTTAAAATTTCTTGATCTTCAACAACAATAACCTTCTTCATAGTATTACCTCATTTGATAGTTTACCATTTTTCTATAGTTTATTCCATTTTATTAATAAAAAAATCATTCTTATTGGTGATTTTTAAAATAATATTAACTTATTTATTTATTCCTTTGTTATAATTAATAATTGAGGAATGGTACTATGAAAAGAAAAATTATAATTATATCAATTATATCTTTTACAATTTTATCATTATTATCTCTTTATGTTTTCTTTTCATCTAGAAAGGATGATAGAGTTTTATTTAGAAAAGAAGGCTTAGGAAGCATTAGTGAGATTTCATCATTATATGATAAAACTGGTATTATTGATAATTCCTTACCTAACAATATTAATGCTAAAGCTATCGAGATAGATGAATATAGTGCCAACGAATTATTAGATGCGAAAGTAGGTTATAACTTTACACCTATTTATTCATATAGAGTAGTATTAGTAAGAAATAATGAATTAACATCAACAAATATAAATTCATATCATGATTTATTAACATTAGATGAAGATATTAGAATACCACTTAATGGAAAGAAGCCAGGTGATTTAATTATCGTAGGTCTTGGAGGAATAATTGGTGGAGATGATAATGCTACTGAATCATTTTTAAATAAAATAAATAATAATGGTCATTTAGTTACATCATATAAAAAGGATGTATTTGATACACCATTTACATTAACCCTAGATTATGATTATTATTTAGCTGATAATCCAAACCTTGAAATAATAGAGCCTAAAGAAGGTATATTTTATATTAATTTTGGTATTCTAATTTTAGATAAGAATTTTGTTGTTAAGGAAGAAGAATTAAAAGAATTAGCTCATGATAATGGTTTTTCAGATATAGATTCCGGTTCCTTTACTTATAATAAAGACAATGCTTCAAATTTAATAGTAGATAGAGTAAGAATTTATAGAAGAGATTTAAAGAAAACATATTTCTTTTCTGGAGTAAATTCAGACGAAAGAAGTATCATATTATTAATTGCGATAATAGTATTAATATATTGGTCTGTATCTATTATTTATAGAGTAAATGATAATACAATAAAAAAAGGAGTATTATTCTGTGTTGTCTTACTTTTGGTATGGATTACATTAAGATATTTCAAATCGACTGTATCTTCACCAACTATATTAAGATATATTTGGTACTATAATTATGTTCCATTGACGGTTTGTCCTGCCTTATGGCTCTTAATGAATATTCATTTATTTAGAGATGGAAAAAGATCTAAAATAATATCTGCAATTTTATTTATAGTTCCTGCCATTTTATCTATTTCAGTATTTACAAACGATATTCATAATTTAGTATTTAAGTTTCCAGCCGGCTTAGATAATTTTGAAACAAGAACATTTAATGTCATTTTCTATATGATATGCGCAATTCAATTTGTGTTCATATTTGCAGGAATGATCTTCTAATCATTAAAAACAGTCGTATTGCCTCATTTAAGAGGCTAATTTGGCCGCTATTTGTCGCTTTATTGATTTTAACTTATATTGCCCTAGATTTTACTAGTTGGGGCTTTATTCACGAATTAGATTACAATCTAATGATAACTATTTTAGCATTCTTATTGATGGAAACATCACTTCAAGCTGGATTACTTCAAAATTGTGGTAAATATAAAAAACTATTTAGTGATTTAAGTTTTGATGCTGCAATATCTGATTTAGATGGTAATTATGTTTTCTTTACAAATGGCTTTGATACAAATATTAAATTAAATAAAGATGAATTGTTAATTGGTGATGATAAGTATCATAGATTTGACATTAAAAATGGCTATGGTATTTTTAAAGATGATTTATCTGAAGTTAATAAATTAAAAGAAAACCTTAATTATGTTAATTTAACACTAGAAAGAAACAATGAAGCATTAAAGGTAAAAGAATCTTATTCTAAAGAATTTTATAAACTTCAAACTGAAGCTAATCTAATTAAGGAATTAGATGATGAGTTAAAACAAAGAAAAGAAGAAATAAATGATTTATTAAAAGGAATTAACGATGATTCTGATATTGAAATAATAAGAAGTAATTTGGCTAGAATAAAAGTTTTAGTAAGTTATATTAAACAAAGATATAACCTATATTTAAGTGCTAAGATTAATCCTGTAATGGAAATTCAAAATATAGCATTATCTATTAAGCTTATATCTACAGATGTTAAAACATTAGGTATTAATTCAGGTTTACTTTGCAACTCAATGGAGGCAATACCTTCAGAGCTTGGTGTTGTAATATTAGATTGTTTCTTTGTATTACTTGAAAATGCATATGAGACTAAATCAGATTTATTTACAAATATAAATGTATTTGAAAACGAAATAGTTATATTTGGTTTATTTGATTTAAATGTTAATATTGATCTTCATTATTCAGAAGCTATTAATAAGCTTATTGCAGAAGAAAAAATAAAATTAGATATTGTTCAGGTAGATGATATGAACAAAATCTCATTTATGATTGGAAGTGATAGAAATGAAAAGCATGTATAGCATTCCATTTTCAATCTTATCAATATTAATTCTTATTTTAGTAGCTGCCTTTATATTCTCTATATTATTATTAACGTTAGTAATAAAGAGTGATAAATTAAGAGGAAATGTCTTATTTGTTATATTCTGTTCTGCGTTAATTGTTGATACAGTAATACCTTTAGAGATGGCTGCCTCTGTAGGTAGACATTTCGCTGAAGGTATTATTATATTTGATTTCAATAATATATTTAGATATTTCATTATAATTCCAATGATAATATCTATATTATTTGCCATAATGAATAAGAAGTATTATGAAATCATATTCCCGCTTTTCTTAATACCTTTATTTCCATTCTTTGATAATTTATTTAAAGAATATTATATTATTTATTTCATCGCTATTTCTCTATTCATTTCTTCAAGAAATATATTACTTTTCTGGCATAACATTAGAAAATATGGTTCTAGAATTAATCAATTCTCTATTAAAGAAACATTAGATGGCTTACCTTTAGGTATCATAATGACTGATTATGAAAAGAGAATTATATTCATTAATGAAACAATGAATAAGATATTAAATTATAATAATATAAGCTCAAGAATTAAGACTGATTTAATTTGGAAAGAAATTAAATCTAAAGATAATGTATTTTTAAATGCTAATCTATCTTTATTAAATTATCAAGATAGATATTATATGTTCTCATTTGATAAGGTTATAAATACTAATGGAGAATATTATCAAATTAAATGTAGTGATATAACAGGTGAATATAATATCTTAGAAGAAATTAAAGAAAAGAATAAGCATCTTAAAGAACAAGGTGAAGAAATAAGCCAATATATTTCAAAACTTGAAGATATTGAAAGAGAAAAGTCATTATTAAGAATTAAATCAAAGGTTCATGATGTCTTGGCTCAAAGATTATCTATTATCCATCAATTTTTAGATAATAATTCAAATATTATCAAAATAGATGAATTAAAGAAGCTAATAGAAGAAATGTTTGATGATATTACATCAAATGATATTGAGGCAGATTCAATGATTGAAGGTATTATCGCAAGCTTTGGCATGATTGGTATGCAAATAATATTTGATGGAGATTTTTCAAATATTAAAGAAATTAATAGTGTATTAAAGATAATAAGAGAAGCTGCCACTAATGCCTTAAGACATGGCCAGGCAACAAAATTATTTGTTTCTAAAAAGGATTTAAAGATTGTAATAACTAATAATGGTATAGAGCCAACAGAATTAAAATTTGGTAATGGCTTAAAGGGTATGAAGTTTATCGCAGAAGAATCTGGATTCAATCTTGATATTTATAAAAATTCATTTAGAATAGTGATTACACTATAAAATCACCCAAAAGTATGATTTATTTATTTGCAATAACTGATACAATCTATATCGTAGGGATTAGATAGAATATGAATTTTTTCATTCAATCTTTACGATTTAGAGGGGGAGATTTATGGCTTTAGGGAGAGTTAAGCTATAAATACTAAAATGAATCAATTCTTTTAATCAATACTAGTCTCCTTTCTAATGTCCCTAGGTCCACCAACCTAGGTTTTTTTTTATAGACTTGCATTATTTAAAATTTGTGATATAATAAGAGTATAGAAAAGCGATTCAATTAAACAAAACAAAATTAAAACACTTAATCATTTTAATTTTTCTTTATATATTTTTTATTCTCTCTTCTTTGAAAAATAGATTGGTCCTCCCCAATCTATTTTTTGTTGTATAGAAAATTGTATTATGATAGAATAGTTATTGCGTAATGTCGAAAATATAAATTGTATTTTATATATTTATTATTAATGGGGGAGTTTATGAAAAAGAAGGTTATTATATTAATAACATCAATTTTATTGGCTGTAGGATGCTTGGTTGGAGGATTATATGCAGCAAAAATAGAAATAGTATGGTTAAGACTAACTTTAAATATTATTTGTAATCTATTAATCGGATTAATTGCGTATATTGCAATCAAATTAAGTGGAATGAAGATTGATTTTGAATGGAAAAATTATAAGCAATATTTAATAGGTATTTTAATCTGTATAATATTATCATTTTGTATAGCTTGGTTACCTGCATTATTAGGGTACTCTTTAGTTGGAAGTAAAACAAATTTTGTATTATGGATATTCTTTTTTGAATTGCTTTATTTTTTCTTAGTAATAGGACCAGTAGAAGAATTATTCTTTAGAGTATATATACAAGGATTCTTTGTTGATTTATTTAAAAAGCATAAATGGATAGGAGTAATAATAGCTTCTGCCTTATTTGGATTATTTCATTTGCTTGGTGGTGGATGGATACAAGTTGCATTTACATTTGGATTTGGATTAGTTTTTGGTTTTGCAAAACAATACATAAAAGACATGCATTATCCAGGTATATCAGTTTGTCATGGGTTATATGACTTCTTAAGCTATGTTGTAAGAATAACAGTTTTATAAAACAAAAAAGCTAAGTCGACTTAAAGTGAACCCCATAAGTTGGACCAAGTAAAATTGGAAAGACTTATGGATTTTTTATTAAAATGTAATTTTAAAGGAATAATTAAAGAAACATTAATGGATATAGGAACATATTCATTTGATGATGCTAAAAATAAGATTAACAGAGAATTTGATGTTGTAACAAAAGATTCAAATGGATATATATCATATGAATGTAAATATACTAATAGTCCTATAACTAGTAAAATAATTGAAGAAGAAATAAGACAAAGACAAAATCTTGATATTCAATTTTATAAATTAGGATTCATTTCTAAATCTGGTTTTACTAAAGATGTAGATATGGAAAAATACAATTGTTTTTGTTTAGATGAATTTTATAAAGATAATTAATGCTTCAATTGCCTTATAGGACTTCCCACCTTAAATTTGCCTGTTAATAATTTGTATTATGAGGCAAGTATAAATGATATTATTTCCCACAGAGTCTGAGAAAATTTTGTTGTTTTCTTTTGCATTTAATAAAGAAGATTTTTACTGAAATTTTTTCTTGACAGTAACAATAAATATGGTTATTATTAAATAGAAAGTTAATAGATTCCAAAAAAGGGAGTAGAAACCTATAAATAGGGTTATTGTTCGTCAATACAGTATTATTTAATACTCGGACATAAATTAAATTTCGAGACTTTTACCACTATGTGGTAGGAGTCTTTTATTTTTATGAAGGGAAGGGATATTAAATGATACCAGAATTTTATAGGAATTGGGATATGTTTCCTAAAATATTAATTTTAATTATATTTATTGTTGTTGGAACTATATTTTTAGTTAAATTTTGTAATTTGTTCGTTAATTCAGCTTCTGCAATTGCTAAAAAAATGCATATACCACCAATGATTATTGGTTTGACTGTTGTGGCGATGGGAACATCTTGTCCAGAACTTGCTGTTTCTGTTTCTGATTCAATTAGAAGTTTGATTAGCAAAACTAATGCTAATATTGCTATTGGAAATGTTGTTGGTTCAAACATTTGTAATATTTTATTAGTTTTAGGATTATCAATTATATTTACACCAATAATAGTTAAAAAATCTAGTCTTAAAAAAGAATTTCCTGTTTTATTAGGTGTTTCATTGTTGTTAGTGTTATTTGTTTTGATTGCAGGTGGTATTACCGGAAATTATGAAGTTTCTAGATGGATGGGTATTGTATTTGTTATTTTGGAAATTGCTTATATGATTTTCTTAATAATTGATGCTAAAAAGAATAAATTGGAAAATGATTCTGAAGAAATTAAAGATATGAAATTATGGAAAGCTATATTATTTGTCATTATAGGTGCAATTGGAATTGCTGCTGGTGGTGAATTTGTGGTTTTTGGAGCTAAGGGATTAGCGGTTACAGGTGCAACAGCAATGGGAATCAATAGCGATTTAGCCGAAAGCTTAGTTGGTTTGACAATTGTTGCGGTTGGTACAAGCTTACCTGAACTTGTTACTAGTGTTGTAGCAGCAAGAAAAGGTGAAAATGATATTGCACTTGGCAATGTAATTGGATCTAATATTTTTAATATCTTATTTGTTTTAGGATTATCAGCTGTAGTTAATCCTCTTACAACTGGAAACGAAATAGTCATTGATTTGATTGTAATGATGACATCTGCATTATTGTTATTCGGAATATCATTAACAAAAAAAATAGATAGAAAAATTGGAATTATTTTCATATTTTTTTATATAATGTATTTAACGTATTTAGTATTAAGAACCTTAGGTATTATTCCACAAATGTAGAAATAGGAGAAAAAGTATAATGGTAATATTTAATAGTATTTTGGCTTTATTGGCAGGTGTTGGTGTTTTTATTGTTGGAATGAACATGTTATCACAATCACTTCAAAAGGTTGCAGGCTCTGGAATGAAGAGATTGATAGGTAAAATTACAACAAATAGGTTTGCAGGTGTTGGTATTGGTGCACTTGTAACTGGTATTATTCAATCTAGTGCTGCAACAACCGTAATGGCAATTGGTTTTGTAAATGTTGGTACAATGACACTTTCTCAAGCTACATCAGTTATTATGGGTGCAAATATTGGTACAACTGTTACAGGATTATTAGTTTCTTTATCAAGCTTTGATGTTGGAATTTATGCTTCAGTATTAGCATTTATTGGAGTTATGTTACAATTTATTAAAAATGATAAAGTCAAAAATATTGGTGGTATTATTTGTGGATTAGGTTTAATATTCATCGGTTTAGATTTGATGAGCGGGTCATTTAACAATGATGATATTAAAAGCTTTATACAAAATATTTTTTCAAATATTGACTTTCCATTATTACTTTTATTATTAGGTGTAATATTTACAGCATTGATGCAATCAAGTAGCGCAATGACAGGTTTAGTAATTATTATGGTAGCAAGTAATGCAATGCCTTTTAAAAGTGGATTGTTTGTAATACTTGGTGCTAATATAGGTACTTGTATTACAGCGTTGATTGCTACAATTGGAACTAATATAAATGCTAAAAGAACTGGATTTATCCATCTTTTATTCAATGTTATAGGTGTTTTATTTTTTACAATTATTGTATGGTGCTTTAGTGATTCAATCATAAATATACTTAATACTATATTTGAAAATAATTACTCAATTGAAATAGCTGTTTTCCATATTTTATTTAATGTAACTACAACATTGTTATTATTACCTTTTATAAAATATTTAGTAAAAATAGCTCAATTGGTTATTAAGGATAAGAAAAATGATGTCTCTAATGTAATTAAATATATAGATAATAGATTATTAATGACTCCACCAATTGCTTTTGAACAAGTAAAAAAAGAAATAATAAATATGGCAATTTTATCTCATGAAAATTATAAAATGGCAGTAGAAGAATTGTTCTCACAAGATGATAAAAATGTTGGTAAAATTAATAAACATGAAGATGAAATTGATTATATGAATAGCGAAATAACTAAATTCTTAATAAAATTGTCTCCTCTTTTAAATGGACAAAATGAAAAGATATTAGGAAGCTATTTCCATGTTGTAAATGATATAGAAAGAATAGGCGATTACGCTCAAAATTTCTCAGAATTTTCAATTAAGATGAAAAATGATAATCTTAAGTTTTCAAATGTAGCTTTAAATGAGTTAAAACAAATGTGCGATAATGTTGAAGAAATGTATTCTATAGCTATTGATATATTATCTAATGGAAAATTTGAAGAATTAGATAGATTATCAAAATTAGAAGAAATGACTGATGAATATAAAGAAAAATTCTCGGCTAAGCATTTCGAAAGATTATCACAAGAAAATTGCAGCATGGAGCTTGGAGCTTATTATATAACAATTATTTCACAAATAGAAAGAGTTGGTGACCATATTGTAAATATAGGTTTTTCTACTAAGAATCCAACTGGAGATCAAAATTTATATGTTAAATGAAAAACTAAAATCTGCTATAAACAGTTTTAAAAAAAATACCTTCTATTACATTTTTAAAAGAGAAATAGATTATATTAATAATCAAGTGGCTGTTAGGTTATTAAGCTTTTAAAGCTTAATTACCTACAGCCTTTTTATTTTTCTATACAATGTTATAAATGATTATATTTACTATATTTTTTATTGAAGTCATAGTTAGTTTATAAATCACAATAGGAGAGGTTACAGATATTGATGATATCTTAGCATTAAAAAAAAGAAGCCAAAAAAAATGGCTTCGATAGTATAACC